>JAQVWY010000012.1 GCA_028709465.1 Tissierellia bacterium
TTAGCTTCACAGGCAGGTCTTGAGATATTAAAAATAGGAGGAAATGCAATTGATGCAGCTATTGCAACTGCAGCTTGTTTAACAGTTGTTGAACCCACATCTAATGGTATAGGCGGTGATGCCTTTGCATTAGTATGGACTAATAATAAACTCCATGGTCTTAATTCCAGCGGTTATTCCCCTTACAGTATTTCTATTGATAAATTAAAAGAAAGAGGAATAAACAAAATGCCCAAGTACGGTGTTATTCCTGTAATGGTTCCTGGTGTGCCTGCTGCATGGGCTGAACTTTCTTTAAAATATGGTAAATTACCTCTTTCAGAAACATTAAAACCAGCTGTTAATTATGCCAGAAATGGATTTACTGTATCACCAACAGTAAAGAAATTTTGGGATATTGCATTTAATAAATATAAAAGTGAAGCAATTGGAGAAGAATTTAGCTATTGGTTCGATACATTTACGAAAAATGGTAAAACCCCTGAATTTGGTGAAACCTGGAAATTACCACACCATGCAAATACAATTGAATCTATTGGAGCTTCATATGCTCAATCTTTCTATAGGGGAGAAATTGCAGATAAAATTGATGAATTCTTTAAAAAATACAATGGCTATTTAACAAAGGAGGATTTGGAGAGTTATAAACCTCAATGGGTTGATCCTATAAAAGTAAATTATAGAGGTTATGATATTTGGGAAATACCTCCAAATGGACAAGGATTAGTAGCTTTGATGACGTTAAATATACTTAAGGGATTTGAATTTAATTATAAGGAGAATACAGACACATATCATAAACAATTAGAGGCTATTAAGCTAGCTTTTGCAGATGGGAAAAAATATATAACAGATATAAATGATATGAAGGTTAAACTAGATGATATTTTATCTGAAAAATATGCACAGGAAAGAAGACTTCTTGTAACAGAAAATGCACAAAATCCTGATGCAGGTAAACCAAATAGCAGTGGTACTGTTTATTTATGTACAGCTGATGGTGAAGGTAATATGGTATCTTATATTCAAAGCAACTACATGGGTTTTGGGTCAGGAATAGTTATTCCAGGTACTGGTATTGCAATGCAAAATAGAGGAAATAATTTTAATTTGGATATTAATCATGATAATTGCTTAATGCCTCATAAGAAAACATACCATACAATAATACCAGGCTTTATAACTAAGGATGATAAAGCAGTAGGTCCATTTGGTGTTATGGGTGGATTTATGCAACCCCAAGGTCATGTTCAAGTAGTAATGAATATGATTGATTTTGATATGAATCCTCAGGAAGCATTAGATGCGCCTAGATGGCAATGGATTGGAGACAAGACAATAGAGGTTGAAGAAAATGTTCCTAAAAATATAGTTGATGATTTAATAAAAAAAGGACATGACATTAAAATTCAGCCTGAAGAAGCTGGATACGGAAGAGGTCAAATAATATTAAAAACTGAACAAGGCACATTATGTGGCGGCACAGAATCCAGAGCAGATGGGCATATTGCAGTGTGGTAGTGAATAATGCAGAATTTAGAATGCAGAATGTGAAATTGAAAAGGATGCAGAGAATCCAGGAATGCAATTAGGAATGCAAGAATGTAAGAATGTAGGAACGCAAAAAAATAGAATTAATTTAAAAAAGGGCATAGCCCTTTTTTTAATAAAATAAAGTTATGCATTGATATGAAAAAACTACTCTGTCATTCTGAAGGCGTAGCCTGAAGAATCTCACTTAACACTTGGGGAGATCACGCAGTCTCATTCACAAAAATATTTACTCCCTTTGGTCGTATATTTTTGGAATTCGTTGCGAATGCCCTAACCCTATTTTTTAGAAAAAATACTCTAAAAAATAGGGTTAGGGCATCTTTCACTACTGTTCCATTTCATCTAATGTTAGATAATAGCCTTCCATGAATTGCTCAATGAATATATTGACATCCCGTCTATTTAAGTTTTTTATTTCGTTAAAAATTGTTTGTTTTGCCTGAATAAATTCTTTATTACCTGATTTTTCTTCTTCAATACATTTAATATATGCTGTAATTTTGTCAGCTGCTTTAATTGTTTTCCAAATATGTGCTTCTTCCTCATTAGGCATTAATATTGGCTCATAAACTTCATGTAAATCTTTTGGCAATAAATTTAAAAGTCTTTTAGATGCATGTTGTTCTACATCCTTGTATGCAGTTTTGATAGTAGGATTAAAGTATTTAACAGGCGTAGGTAGATCTCCTGTAAATATTTCCGATGAATCATGAAATAATGCATATAAAGCTGCTCTTTCAGGATTAATATCAATATTTAACCTTTTTTGCTGTATTACTGCTAATGCATGTGCAATTATTGCAACCTCAAGACTATGTTCAGAAACATTTTCATCTTTAATATTACGCATTAACCCCCAGCGATTAATATATTTCATTCTAGATAAAAAAGCAAAAAAATTAGATTTTTCCATTATAGTAACCTCCGTTAACAGTAACCCCTCTTTATGTCATCCTGAACAGTAGGTTATTCGCAACGAATTCCAAAAATATACGACCAAAGGGAGTAAATATTTTTGTGAATGAGACTGCGTGATCTCCCTAAATGTTTAAGTGAGATTTTTCAACTATGGTTCAGAATGGTAAAAAAGTTTAGTTATTCATAACAATGACTAATTTAAATCATATTTCAAATAAACTGTTTATTTCTTCTTTTGAAAGGGAATTGATTAAAACTTCTCCTTTTTGTATTACAGCATCTGCCAGTTCCTTTTTATCATGTTGAAGTTTTTCAATTTTTTCTTCAATTGTATCTTTGACAATTAGTTTGAAAACTTGAACTTTATTGTCCTGACCAATTCTGTGTGCTCTGTCAGTAGCTTGATTTTGAGCACTAATATTCCACCAAGGATCGTAGTGAATTACCACATCAGCTCCTGTTAAATTGAGTCCAGTTCCCCCAGCTTTCAAAGAAATTAAAAATACTTGAGTATCATCTTCATTAAATTTATTAGCTAGATATAATCTTTCTTCACTTTTAGTTGCTCCTGTCAGTTTATAATAGCTAATTTTTGATTTATTTAAATTTTTCTCGATTATTTTAAGCATTGAAGTAAACTGTGAAAATATTAATACCTTATGGCCATTTTCTATGCTGCTTAACAATATTTCCATGCATAAATCTAGTTTTGTACTATCACCATTATAATTTTCAAAACAAAGAGAAGGATGACAGCAGATTTGTCTTAATCTTGTTAACATTGCAAGAATTATAATTTGGCTTTTTTTATAACCGTGTTCAGCTACTTCATTTTTAAATTGTTCACGAAGTTTATAAAGTTCGGCTGCATAAATTCCTTTTTGTTTTATATCCATTTGGGCATATGAAACAGTATCAATTTTATCAGGAAGTTCCTTTAGCACATCCTTTTTTAATCTTCGCAATATAAATGGTTTAATTTGTTTATTAAGTTTTTCTAAAACTTCTTTGTTTTCATTTTTTACTATAGGTATCTCGTATTTATCTTTGAACTTGTTATATGAATATAAAAATCCAGGCATAATAAAATCAAAAATAGACCATAAATCGGCTAGAGAATTTTCAATAGGGGTTCCTGTAAGTGCAAATCGAACTTCACTGTTAATTAACTTAACTGTTTTTGCGTTCAATGTTGCTGAATTTTTAATATATTGAGCTTCATCTAATATACAGTATTTAAATTCTGTTTCATTATATATATCAATATCTCTTTTTAATAAATCATAAGAGGTAAATATTAAATCATAGTCTTTAATATTAGAAATAAGTTCATTTCTTTGTTCTGCATTGCCTGCAATAATAATAGACGTAAGGCTAGGTGCATATTTTTCTAATTCACTTTTCCAATTATAAACTAAAGATGTAGGACAAACTACTATTGATGGCTTATTAGTTTTTTTATATTCATTTTCCTTTTTCTCATATAATAATAAACTTATTACTTGAAGTGTTTTTCCTAACCCCATGTCGTCAGCTAATATTCCTCCTAGAGAATAATTAGATAAGGTTTTAAGCCATTTAAAACCAGTTTTTTGATAATTTCTCATAATAATGTTTAAATTGTCTGGCAAATCAAATTCTGATTCATCAGATTCATTAATGTTTCTGATCATTTCTTTAAAATTATTTTCTTTATGAGCATTAATCCAAGTATTATTTCTTATTAAATTGTCCAAATATAATGAACGATATTTCTGTAATTTTATTTTACCAGTTTCTAGTTCATCAGGAGAAACATTTAAATCATCCACAAGGTGCTCAACTATATTAAAATAATCACTATCTAAATTAAGAAATGAACAATCCTTTAATCGATAGTATTTTTTTCGTATTTTATATGAATTTAAAATATCTTTTAATTCAGTTGAATCAAATTCAAGTTTATCAATTTCTATTTCTATTAAATTACTTTTAAGCTTTACCCCCATGGACATTGTTTTAGGGTATTTAATTTTAATTTTTTTAAAATCATCACTTACATTAACTTCACATATAGACATTAATTTGCTAATGCCTGATGTTAAAAATTCATATATATTACTTTCATCTTTCATGGAGTATTTGACAGAGGTTTTTATAAATCCTAAACTTTCTATTGCAGTGATTATTTTTGCTTCCTCAATAATGTTTCTTACAATATTATTGTCTGTTGAAATTTTCCTTATTGGATTAATTTCTATATCACCATAATTAAATACTACATTTGCATATATGAATCCTTGACTATTTGTATCCAGGTATATACTAGAAGTAAATGGTTGAATTTTATATTTATCAATGATTTTATTGTGGGAGTTGACAGTTGAATTTTTTGATATTAAAGGTAAAATTGATGAGCAAAATTTACTCATATAATCATTTGTAAATATAATATTCTTAGTTGGCTGCATCATTATTTTGTTTACAGCCGGCATCACATTATTTACAAAATCCTTAGAACATTTATAAAATTTATTTCCTGCTATTATATATGTGAAATCTTTTGATGAAGATATAAAAGTAACATAAAAGTCAGTAGAAAAACTGTAGCTATCATCATTTTCATCTATAAAGAATTCCACATCAGGGTCTTTATCTACAAAAGTTATAGTATCGTGTTTGTAATTGTAGCCATGGCACTCTAGTGTTTGATTTGCAAATATATCAAAAAATTCATCAAGAGAATAAGGTAGTATTTTCAAATGCCTTCCGCTAATATTAAGGGAATTAAAAGCACCTTGAGTTTTAGCAATAACTTTTTTGTAAATTTCCGATTCATTTATGAGAAATTTAGCCAGTTGCTGGGAATTTTGATCAAATAAGCCTATTTCATGAATAAATTCCAAGCCTTTTCCGTACTTAACCAAATTTTTATGTTTAATATTATTTGCAAGTTCATATGCATCTTTAACGACATATTTTCTTTTATTACCTATTTTAAACTCTATGCCTAAAGAATCTTTTTCAAATAAGAATAAAATTGGTTCTAGTTGTACGGTTCCTTCTATAAGATCACTTTTTACACTTTCTTTAATTTTTGTTTCAAATGTGCTTATTAAATCTTCTATTTGATGATTTTGGACATAAGATTGTACTCTTTTTTGTCTTAGTAAATCTAAATTGCTTATAAATTCTATTTTAGTTGAATTATATGCATGATAAGCTTTTAGCATAATAGCAACTACATGTTTACAGCTGCCTGAATATTCTAAAAAAGCAGGACAATTGCATTCATAATCTAATATGTCACCATTATTATTTAATTTAAATGATGTGTCATAAGTGGAGAAGTGACTGCCCAAAACCCTAGCACTGTAAATATTAACTTCTTCTTCTAGTGTGGTATCATAGATATTATTTTCAATACTAATTTTCCCAACATGATTTTTGTTATAGTAATCGGTACCCCTAATAAATGTAGTAGCATTAGAGGCTAAATTTCGTATATCGTTAATGTTAAAATTAATTTTACCCATTTATTCTCCCCAATAAGTAGTTTCATTTACTTAATTAAATATTATATAACAATTTAAACTAATTTTAAATAGCTATTTTATACAAATATTTCATATAAAAATTTCATATCAATTTTAGAAAATTAGATCATAAAAAAAGTTATACTTAAACTTAATAATATAACTTTTTTTTATTAGACTAGAAATATATAAATTGATATACTCTAATTGATTTGAATATAAATGAGGTATATAAATGGGAGAGTTTGGTTATATAACTTTTAAATCAGTTTCATATGCTATTAAATTTGAAGCTGCAATTAAAAATTTAGATATGAAATTAAAAATGATACCAGTGCCAAGGAGTATAAGCTCTAGTTGTGGCATGTGTATAAGATTTATTTTAAATGATCTTAATGAGCTTTTATCTACAATTGAAAGAGAAAATTTGGAATATGAAAAAATTTATACACATTTATAATTTAAGCAACAATTGTTAAGTAACATCCACAAATAAAACCTATTAAAAGAAAAACTGAAGATAATTTCCCCTTGTGTAAAATGCTGGCTTCTGGGATAAGCTGACTAGCAGTAACATATAACATGCTGCTGGCAGCTGCTGATAAGCAAAAACCTATGAAGAAATTTGATATATTACCTAATGCTGCTCCTATAACCGTTCCAAATGCAGTAGGTATTCCTGTGAGTAATGTTAATAATATTACATTTAAGGGAGACGCTCCTGCCATAATTAGTGGAACTCCAACGCTCATTCCTTCAGGGATATCATGAGCTGCTATTAATATCCCTAACTTTAAGCCTATTTCTTTAGAATATACATAACTTGAGCCTATCGCAACCCCTTCTGGAAAATTATGAAGACCTATACTTATCATTATCATCATGCTCATTTTTAAAAACTTTAGTTTTCTTCCGCAATAATTTTTTAACTTGCTTGATGGAATTGCTTCTTCTGCAAAAAATACAGCAAAAAGTCCTATACAAAGTCCTAAAGTTACTATAAAAAACCCACTTATTTCATATGCTTTAGGCATTAAGTCAAAGCTAATAATCGATAGCATAATTCCAGCTGCAAAGTTTAATAAGCATGATACAACCTTATCGCTTGGGTCTTTAATTATTATAGAAAGAAGTCCGCCTATACAAGTACCTATTCCACCAATTATAAATCCAATTATGAAATAATTATATAAGTTCAATTAGTCCACCTCATATTTAAATATATTTAAGTATATGCTTGGATAATTAATTTATTAAACAAAAATTCTTGTACATATTTTAAATCTGGTATATAATCTATCTGAACTATTGGGAAAAAACTTAATTTTTGCTAATCCATGATAATTCAATTGTCAAAAATGAGGAATAATAATGAAGGAAAATATTAAAACTAAAATAGTAAAAGTTGATCCGGAAAATATAGATTATGAAATAATAAAGGAAGCTTCAAAAATAATTAATAGAGGTGGTATTGTTGTATTTCCAACGGAAACAGTATATGGAATAGGTGCAGATGCATTAAATGATGAGGCTGTGGCTAAAATATTTGAAGCTAAAGGAAGGCCTCAAGACAATCCTTTAATAGTACACATAGCCGAATACGATGATTTGTATGATCTTGTTTCGGAAGTACCTGAAAATGCTAAAAAACTTGCACAAAATTATTGGCCTGGACCATTAACCATGATATTATACAAAAAGGATGTATTATCTGATAAGATTTCTGCTGGACTTGATACTGCAGGGATAAGATTGCCTTCCAATAAAATAGCACGTGCTATAATAAAAGAAAGTAAAAAACCTATTGCTGCACCAAGTGCCAATACTTCTGGCAAACCAAGTCCTACTGAAGTTACCCATGTAATAGAGGATTTAATGGGAAAGGTTGATATGATAATTGACGGTGGAAGCACTCATATAGGATTAGAATCGACAGTTGTTGATGTAACTTTAGATGTACCTATGATATTGAGACCAGGAGGAATAACCCTTGAAGATATAATAAATGTTGTAGGAAATTGTGAATATGATCCAGCTATTATAAAAAGTAATGAAAAAATTATTCCTAAATCACCTGGACAGAAATACAGACATTATCATCCAAAAGCTGAAGTTATTTTATACAAAGGTAATATGGAAGATATTGTACAAAAAATTATTGAAGATTATGAAAGATTGGAAACAGAGGGGAAAAAGGTTGGTATTATGTCAACAGTTCAAACAGATAAATTATATTACAATAAAAAAACTATTTGTGTTGGGGATAGAACAAAATTATTGACTATTTCGTCTAATTTATTTAGAGATTTAAGACTGTTTGACAAACAAGGTGTTGATACTATTCTTGCAGAATCAGTAAATGATCAAGGACTTGGGAAGGCTATAATGAATAGGCTTTCTAAAGCTTCAAGTAAAACAATATTAGTGTGAGGGATTGTATGAATATTTTATTGGTTTGCACAGGTAATACTTGCAGAAGTAGCATGGCTGAAGGAATTTTTAAATATATGCTGAAAGATGCAAGAAATATGCGAATATCATCAGCTGGTATAAGTGCTTTTGAAGGCGATAAGGCAAATGAAAAGTCAATAAATGTATTAAAGAAAAAAGGAATTGATATAAGCAATCATAGAGCAAGACAACTAACAATTCATATGATACAAGATGCTGATTTGATCTTAACTATGACTTATTCACATAAAAAATTAATAAAAGATTATATTCTAAAAAATTTAGGGGATGCTTCACTTGGGAATAAGGTATTTACATTAAAAGAATATGCTTATTTAATAGATGATGAAATAATTAGTGAAAATTGTAATTTAGATATTGCTGACCCCTTTGGCATGGACTATAGTGTTTATGAACAAACAATGATTGAAATTGAAAAAGAGATTCAAAAAATAATAAATAATATGAACGATAGAGGAGCAATAGGTAGCGATAGGTGAGCAATAGATAATTCAATTGTTTAGTCAATCACTCATCAATCCCTCAATTAATTGTTAAAATGGAGGTAATTTATGAAAATTGTAGTAGCATCTGATCACGGTGGTTATGAATTGAAAGAAATTATTAAGGTACATTTAATAGAAAAAGGATATTCTATAATAGACATTGGAACAAATAACGAGAGTTCTGTGGATTACCCTGATTTTGGAAAAAAGGCTGCAGAAATGGTTGCATCTAATGTTGCAGATAAGGGTATTGTAATATGTGGAACTGGCATTGGAATATGCATTTCTGCTAATAAAGTAATTGGAGTTAGATGCGCCTTATGTACAAATGAGTATATGGCTAAAATGGCTAGTGCGCATAATGATGCAAATATGATTGCCTTAGGTAATCGAGTGTTGGGCAGCGGATTAGCAATTGATATAGTTGATGTTTGGCTAAATACTGAATTTGAAGGCGGAAGGCATCAAAATAGGGTAAATAAAATTATGGAAATAGAAAAAAATAATAATATAATAAGAGGATAGGAAATGGCTAATTATTTTATAGCGTTTTTTTCTGCGTTAATAATATCATTTATATTAACACCGCCAGCAAGGAAACTGGCTTTTAAAGTTGGTGCTTTGGATGTACCAAAGGAACCAAGAAAGATACATAAAAAACCAATGCCATATTTTGGAGGGCTTGCCATTTATGTAAGTATTATTTCCTGTATGTTCGTATATATGCCCCACGATAAAACAAATGTTTCTATTATGGTTGGGGCAACACTTATTGTTCTTACAGGAATAGTTGATGATATGTTTGGTATGAATGCAAAAATAAAACTTGTAATGCAAATCATTGCTGCTTTTATAGCTATATATGGAGGAGTAAAGATTCATTTTGTTACAAATCCATTATCAGAAACTGGTATGAGTTTATTAAGTAATTTAACCATTCCCATTACATTGTTTTGGATAGTAGGTATAACTAATACTATTAATTTAATAGATGGTCTTGATGGATTAGCATCAGGGGTGGCCAGTATTGCTGCCACAACATTATTATTTACAGCAGCATTAAAAGGACATGATTTTATAGTTATGCAATGTGCCATAATAGCTGGTGCTTCCCTAGGATTTTTGCCATTTAATTTTAATCCTGCAAAAATATTTATGGGGGATACTGGGGCGTTGCTTCTTGGATATATGCTTGCAGTAACATCAGTATTAGGTATGGTTAAAAGTGTAGCAGCAGTTGCCTTAGTGATACCAGTATTTGCATTAGGTTTGCCAATATTTGATACTACTTTTGCAATTATTAGAAGATATATTAATAAGAAACCTATTATGGAGGCTGACAAGGATCATCTGCATCACAAGCTTATGAAAATAGGCCTTAATCAGAGACAAACTGTTTTAATTATGTATTTTATTAGTATGGTATTAGGTCTTGTTGCAATTATTGTATCTGATGCAGAGCCATTTGTAGGTTTTACAGTGGTACTAGTTGTGGTTTTCTCCATTTTTTATTTGGCTGGGAAAATTGGATTATTTACAGGAAAAGAAGAAAGATAATTGTATAGTTATGAGGAGGAGTTATGAAAAAAATAAAGGTGCTTGTAATATTTGGTACGCGTCCTGAAGCTGTTAAAATGGCTCCAATTGTGAAAGCACTTGAAAAGGATGATAATTTTATTTCAAAAATTTGTGTTACTGCTCAGCATAGAGATATGTTAGATCAAGTTTTAAGGATATTTGATATTAAGCCAGATTATGATTTAAATATATTTCAAAGTGGACAGACTCTAACACAAATTACATGTAGAGCATTAATTGGATTAGAAGATGTAATTAATGAATTTAAACCTGATTTAATATTAGTACAGGGAGATACTACAACTGTTTTTACAGGGGCATTAGCTGCCTTTTACCATCAAGTAAAAATTGGTCATGTGGAAGCTGGCTTAAGAAGCAACAACTTGTATTCTCCATATCCAGAGGAAGCAAATAGAATGTTAACGGGAGTTTTAACTAATTTCCATTTTGCGCCCACTGAAAATTCTAAGGCTAATTTGTTAAGAGAAGGATATGATGAAAATAAAATATATATTACAGGTAATACTTCAATAGATGCTTTGCAATGGGTAATTGATAAAAATTATAAATTTGATGAAGAAGTAATAAATAATATAGATTTTGAAAATAAAAAGGTAATATTACTTACATCCCATAGGAGAGAAAATATAGGTAAACCTATGGAAAATATATTTTCTGCTGTAAGAGATATAACAAATGAAAATGAAAATGTAGAAGTAATTTATCCAATGCATTTAAATCCTAAGGTTAGAGAAATTGCAACTAGAATTTTAGGTAATATGGATAGAGTGCATTTGATTGAACCATTAGATTATCTTCCATTTACTAATTTAATGGCTAAATGTTATCTTGTTGTAACTGATTCAGGTGGGGTGCAAGAAGAAGCTCCATCCCTAGGAAAACCAGTTTTAGTAGTACGAAAGGAAACAGAGAGACCTGAAGGTATAGAAGCTGGCACAGCAAAGCTTGCAGGAGTTGAAAGAGAAAATGTATATAATTATCTTCATATTTTAGTTAATAATGAGGATGAATACAAAAATATGGCATTTGCTACAAATCCATATGGTGATGGAAAGGCTGCAAAATATATAGTTGATGCTATAAGAAAAAATATGTTATAGAAAAATTACTAGAAATAGATTGTTGATTATTTAATAATTCGACAATCTATTTCTTTTTTTAAAAACATCCGAATTTTTTTCTTAAAATCTATTGACATATGATTTCATTTGTATTATACTTCGGATATCAAAATATTTGATGTTGGATATATGCGAATAACGAATTATGTGAAATTGAAAATAATAGTAATTGCTTACGTATGGAGGATTTTATGATTTTAGAAAAAGTAATAGGAATTTTAGAAGAAGAATTAGATGTAGAAAGAGATGAAATTAAACCTGAAAGCAAATTAAAAGCTGATTTAGGAGCTGATTCATTAGATCTTTTCGAATTAATAAGCACAATAGAGGATGAATGTGATGTAACTATCGAAGAAGAAGATTATGGTAAACTCATAACAGTTCAAGATATAGTAGACTACATTGAAAACAAGAAAAACTAAAGATAATATTCATTCCCTCCAAAATATTGTACGTCTTAAAATTGTACATAAATTTGATGAATGAATTAAGAAAACGAGACGTATATATGCTTCTCGTTTTTTTTAAATACCTAACCCCATTTTTAAAATTAGTTAATTTTTAAGGAGTTCTTATGATAAAAACAAAAATTTGCAGCTTGTTAAATATAGAGTATCCAATTTTTCAAGGTGGTATGGCACAAATTTCGGATGCTAATCTTGCAGCAGCAGTGTCAGAGGCTGGAGGCCTGGGTATTATAGCAGCAGGAAATAATACATCAGAAGTGTTAAAAGTAGAAATAGATAAAATAAGATCATTAACCGATAAACCTTTTGGTGTTAATGTAATGTTACTAAATGTACACGCTAAAGAAATAAGCGAATTTCTTGCTGTTGAAAAAGTACCAGTAATTATCACTGGGGCAGGTAACCCAGGTGTGTATATGAAAATGTGGAAAGAAGCAAATATTAAAGTTATACCTGTTGCACCATCAGTTGCATATGCAAAGCACTTTGAAAAAATAGGTGCAGATGCAGTTATATGTGAAGGTACAGAGGCTGGTGGTCATATAGGAGAATTAACGACTATGTGTTTAACCCCTCAAGTGGTAGATGCAGTTAATATACCAGTTATTGCTGCGGGAGGTATTGCTGATGGAAGGGGTATTGCAGCAGCTTTCTCCTTAGGTGCTGAAGGTGTTCAAGTTGGAACTAGGTTTTTAACTGCTTATGAGTGTAATGTTCATCAAAATTATAAAAATAGAGTTTTAAAAGCAAATGATACTGACACTGCAGTAACAGGAAGAAAAACAGGTCACCCTGTGAGAGTTTTAAAAAATAAGTTGGTTAATCAATTTAAAGAATTAGATAAAATGAATGCAGAAATTGAAGAATATGAAAATTTAGGAAGAAGAAGATTGTATATTGCAGCTGTTGATGGAGATGTTGACTATGGTTCTGTAATGTCTGGTCAAATCGCTGGGCTGGTTAATAAAGAGCAAAGTTGCAAAGATATAATTAATGAAATGTTTGGCGAAGCGGAAAAAATTATTAATAATCTTAATTCTTATTTGGGAGGATGCAATGAGTAAAACAGCTTTTGTTTTTCCTGGCCAAGGAGCACAATATGCAGGTATGGGAAAAGATTTTTATGATAATTTTATTGAGAGCAGAGAAATATTTGAAAGAGCTAATGAAGTATTAGGATTTGATATAACAAAGCTTTGCTTTGAAGGACCATATGAAAAGTTAAGTGAAACTAAAATTACACAGCCAGCTATTTTAACTGTATGTATGGCTATATTTGAAGTAATTAAGAAAAATAAGCATAATAAACCAATAGTAATGGGTGGATTAAGTCTTGGTGAATACTCAGCATTAACAGCTTCTGATGCATTAGATTTTGAAACTGCTGTTAAGCTTGTATATAAAAGAGGAAATTATATGCAAAATGCGGTTCCAATAGGGGAAGGCGGTATGGCTGCTCTTATGGGATGTTCTGAAGAGGATGCCATATGTTTATGTGAACATGTAACTAATAATTGTGATCTGTTAGAACCTGCAAATTTTAATTGTCCTGGACAAATAGTTGTTGGGGGAAAACTATCTGCTGTTGATTATGCAATTAAAGAAGCATCTAATTTTAATATAAAAAGAAGCGTAAAGTTACAGGTAAGTGCACCATTTCATACTTCAATGCTAAAACCTGCAGGTGATAGGCTTAAACAAGATTTAATAAAAATTACATTTAAAAAACCTTCGTGTAATGTTATATCAAATGTTGATACAAATTATTATGAAAGTGAAAATGAAATTGCTAATAAACTAGAAAAACAAGTATATAACCCAGTAAAATGGGAAGCATGCGTAAGAAAAATGATTGCTGACGGTGTTGATACGTTTATTGAAATAGGACCTGGAAAATCATTATGTGGATTTATAAAGAAAATAGATAAATCAGTTAATTTTATGAATATAGAAGATTTAAATTCTTTAGAAAAGGTTATGAATTTATCTTACGCTTAATAAAGAAAGGAACTATTATGAAAACTGCAATAATAACAGGAGCATCTAAAGGCATTGGAGCTGTAATTGCTAAAAGACTAAATGAACTGGGATATAATTTAATATTAAATTATAGAAATTCGACTGCTGCTATGGATGAACTTATAAATAGTTTTACCAATAAAGATACAAAAAATGTTATTGTTCAATGTGATATCTCAAATTTTGATGATGCAAAAAATTTGATTGATACTGCCTATAATAATTTTAAAACAGTTGATGTTTTAATAAATAATGCGGGAGTTACAAAGGACAATATTCTTCCTATGATGGCAGAGGATGAATTTGATGTAGTTATTAATACTAATTTAAAAGGATCTTTTAACTGTTCAAGACATATAGCTAAAAAGATGATGAAACAAAAATGTGGAAGAATTATAAATATTTCTTCTGTGGTTGGTCTTATGGGTAATTCAGGTCAGGTTAATTATTCTGCTTCTAAAGCTGGAATAATTGGGATGACAAAATCCATGGCAAGAGAAATGGCTAGAAAAAATATATTAGTAAATGCAATAGCACCAGGCTTCATACAAACTGAAATGACGGATATATTGCCAGTAGATGTAAAAAATGAAATGCTTAAAAATATACCATTACAAAGATTCGGCAGTCCAAGTGATATTGCAGATGCAGTAGAATTTTTAATTTCTGATAAAGCATCGTATATTACAGGTCAAGTGCTATCAGTAAATGGTGGATTCTATATGTAGTATGTAATCTTAACGAATATTATTTGATTCTGTCATCCTATTCAGAATGACAGGAAATTTAGTTGTTTATAGCCAATGGTAAATAGAAACAATTTAATGGAGGAAAAATGAAAAGAAGAGTAGTAATAACTGGTATGGGAGCAGTTACTCCTATAGGAACTGGTGTAGATATATTTTGGGAAAATGTTAAAAAGGGTAAATGTGGTATAGGAAAGATAGAAAGCTTTGATACCACAGATTTTACTGTAAAATTAGCTGCAGAAGTTAAAGATTTTGATCCAAAGGATTATATGGAAAAAAAGGAAGCGAAAAGACAGGATAGATATTGTCAGTTTGCTGTAGCTGCATCAGAAATGGCAGTCAAGGATTCTGGTTTAGATGTAGAATCAATAAATAATGAAAAATTTGGTGTTATTATAGGCAGCGCAACTGGTGGAATTCAAACAATTGAAACAGAGCTTGAAAAAATACGTTCTAAAGGACCAGATAAGGTATCCACATTTTTCATACCTATGATGCTTTCAAATATTGCATCGGGTATTGTAGCTATTAAGCATAAGGCTAAAGGAGTTAATTTTAGTACTGTTACTGCTTGTGCATCTGGTGCAAATGCTATAGGTGAATCTTTCAGAAAAATACAGGATGGTACATGTGATATTATAATTGCAGGTGGAGCTGAAGCAGCTATCACTCCTGGTTCTATAGCTGGTTTTGCAGCATTAACAGCGCTTTCTACTTCAATAGATGAAAATAGAGCTTCTATTCCTTTTGATAAAGAAAGAAATGGATTTGTCATGGGTGAAGGTGCGGGAATTTTAATATTAGAAGAATATGAACATGCTATAAAAAGGGGAGCTAAAATATATGCAGAGGTTGTTGGATATGGTGCTACATGTGATGCTTATCATATTACATCTCCTGATCCTAGTGCTGATGGTTCTTCAAAATCGATGGAAAAAGCTATTGAAGATGCAGGAATAGGCCCAAATCAAATAGGGTATATTAATGCTCATGGAACGAGCACATATTATAATGACAAATTAGAAACATTGGCTATTAAAAGGGTTTTTAAAGAAAATGCTTTAAATATTCCTATAAGTTCAACTAAATCAATGACTGCACATTTGCTTGGTGCTGCAGGTGCTATTGAAGCAATAATTTGTGTTAAATCATTGATGGATTCTTTTATTCCAGCTACTATAAATTATTCTGTGCCTGACTCTGAATGTGATTTAGATTATGTGCCAAATGTAGGAAGGGAAAAAGAATATGAATATGCAATATCAACATCTCTTGGTTTTGGTGGACATAATGCATCTTTAGTAATAAAAAAATATACTAAATAAAAGGGGTAAATATGATTTATAATTCAACTGAAATACAAGAGATACTTCCTCATAGATATCCAATGTTATTGGTGGATAAAATAATTGAATTACAGGAAGGTACAAAAGCTGTAGGAATAAAAAATCTAACAATAAATGAACAGTTTTTCCAAGGACATTTTCCTGGAAATCCTGTGATGCCTGGGGTTTTAATTATTGAAGCATTAGCTCAAACAGGGGCGGTTGCAATATTATCTCTTGAAAAATATAAGGGTAAAACAGTATATTTTGGGGGCATAAAAGAGGCAAAATTTAAAAGAAAGGTAATTCCAGGGGATATATTAAAGCTTGAAACAGAAATAATTAAAATGAAGGGCAAATTTGGAATTGGAAAAGCCATAGCTTTTGTACATGAAGAAATAGCTGCAGAAGCAGAGTTAGTATTTTATGTGGACTAGTATAATGACAATAATTTAACGAAGATATTTTAGAATATTGTATTTATAAATATATAATACCATGTAATATTATAAAAAAAATAAATATTTTTACGAATAGAATTATTATGTGAAATATAAACAAAAAATATGACGAAATAAGCTTTAACAATAAAAATATTATTGTTAAAGTTTATTTTTTCTCTTAAAAAATAAAAAAATATGAAATAATAGCTTTATAATTAAACAAAACTTTTCAGTAATTTTAAGGTTTATTTGAGTTTTTAGCATATTTATAGAATTAAATGTATTGACAATATAGGGAATTTATTCTATCATAATACAATGGGGGAAAATTTTTGATTAATTTTAAAGGAGGGGGTGATATAATGTCATTGCGAAATATTAAACAAATTAAAGAAGCTGAGGAAAAAGCAGAATTATTAAAAAAAGAAGCAATAACACAAGCTAAACAAATTATTGCATCTGCTAATGAAGAAGCTTCTATTATTTTAGATGAAGCTAAAAAAAGAGCTGAAACAAACAGACTAAATTTTTTAAAAAATGCTGAAAGTGAAGGTCAAAAATTTTATGACGATATTATTAAGGAAGCGCAAACAGCATGTGACAACGTTTTAAAAAAAGCTGATGTAAACATGGAAGAAGCATCATCAATTATTCTGGAAAGGATAGTGAAGACGAGTGGCGATAGTTAAAATGAATAAAATAAGTATTATAGGTCTTGGTGATGTTAAAACAAGGCTTATAAGGGAGTTAATGGATTTGGGAGTTGTTGAAATCAGTTCTCAAGATTCAAAACTTACTGATTCTGAATGGATATCCTATGTTGAAAAGGATGGAGATGAAAGCGAAGTATTAAATTTGGAGGCTGATATTTCAAAAGTTAATTCAGTGTTAGTAAGTCTTGATAAGTATGATAAAACAAAAAAGCCTATGTTTAGTTCAAAAAAGACAGTTTCTATAGATGAATTTGAAAATAAGGTGTTAGATAATAAATCAATTATAGAAAACGTTGGCCTTGTTCTGAATCTTAATAATAATCTTAATGAACTTACAAATGAGGAAAATAAAATTGTTTCTAATATTTTGTCATTAAAACCGTGGATTAAGTATGGTTTGCCATTGGAATTAAGTGAAACAAAATATACTAGCATCTTTACTGGTGTTGTACCAAATGTATCATCTTCAGAAAATCTTATAAATGAAGTTAAAGAAAAAGTTAACACGTGTTTTATTGAATTAATAAATTCAGATAAAGATCAAAATTATTTGTCAGTGATATGCCTGAAAAGTGATAAGGATGAAGTGTTTGAATTATTGAAACAATATGGATTTAACACAGTTGTATTTAAAGATTTAATTGGCACAGCTGCTGAAAATATTGTTAAATATGAAAAAGAAATTTCTGAAACATCTAATAAGAAAAAGCAAATAGAAGCTGATATTTCAGAATCAGTCCAATATATTGATGATATTCAACTATATTATGATTACCTTGTGATTGAAAGAGATAAATTAAAATCACTAGATAACATACTTAAGACAAATAAAACATTTTATATTGAAGGTTGGTTACCGCAAAAAAGTAAAGAGAAGGTTGAAAGTGTCTTAAAACAAAATGAATGCTGGTATGAAATTAATGAGCCAGAAGAGGGAGAAGAGTTTCCAATACTCCTTGATAACAATACATTAGTTGATCCTTTTGAAGTTATAACAGGATTATATAGTCTTCCATCTTCATCAAATATTGATCCAACTTCATCAATGTGGTTTTTCTTTGTTTTCTTTTTTGGAATGATGCTAGGTGATGTTGGTTATGGGTTAATTTTGGCTCTAGCTTGTGGTTTGGTAGTAAAGATGTTCAAGCTTGAAGGTACATCTGGCAAAATGTTAAAATCTCTATTTTGGTGCGGAATATCAACAATGTTTTGGGGAGTTATGTTTGGTAGTTACTTTGGAGATGGAATTGTTGCGGCTGCTAAAACTATATTCAATGTTGATATTATTATAAAGCCATTTTGGACTAATCCAATGGAAGATCCAATGAACGTGTTGATTGTATCATTTGCATTTGGATTAATTCACTTATTTGTTGGATTAGGTGTAAAAGCTTATATGCTTATTAGAGATGGTAAGCCATTGGATGCACTGTATGATGTAGGCTTTTGGTATCTTTTTATAATAGGTCCTGTATTGTTACTTGCTGGGGGCACTATTTCACCAGTATTAGTGATAATAGGTAAATATATGACAATAATAGGTATGATTGGGTTAGTGTTGACTCAAGGGCGAGAAAAAAAGAATATAATATCTAAATTAACAAGTGGTGTATTAAGTTTATATGGTATAACAGGCTATTTAAGTGATGTTTTATCATATTCTAGGCTATTAGCATTAGGTTTAGCAACTGGAGTTATATCATCTGTTTTAAGTATTATGGGCTCCATGGGTGGTCATACTATCATTGGTATAATACTGTTTTTGGTGGTATTTGTAATCGGACACTCTTTAAATTTTGCAATAAATGCCCTGGGGGCATTTGTACATTCAGCAAGATTACAATATGTTGAATTCTTCGGTAAATTTTATGAGGGTGGTGGAGAGCCATTCAACCCACTAACTAAAAAAACAAAATATATTAAAATCATTAAGGAGGAAAATTAGATGGAATTATTAATGAACGGAAACTTTTTAGCAATTTGCGGTGCTGCATTAGCAGCTTTGGCAGGTATTGGAAGTGCAATTGGCGTTGGTATTGTTGGTCAGGCAGCAGCTGGAGTTGTTGCAGAAGATCCTAAGAAATTTGGATCAACTTTAATATTGCAGGCTTTGCCAGGAACACAAGGCATCTATGGTTTATTGGTTGCATTTATTATAATGAACAAAATTGGTTTAATAGGCGGAAATATGGCAGAATTAACTACTGGACAAGGAGGATTTTTATTAGCTGCATCATTGCCTATTTTTATTGTTGGTATCATTTCTGCTATTCACCAAGGTAAAGTAGCTGCATCAGGTGTAATGCTTGTTTCAAAAAGACCTGAAGAAGTAGCTAAAGCTATGGTTTATGCAGCTATGGTTGAAACATATGCAGTATTAGCTCTTCTTGCATCATTCTTAATGGTTAATGGACTTACTATTTAGTTGTTAAACGAAATATACTAAAATTGTATAAAAGGATGTGAAGTAATGAGCATTGAAAATATTACTGAAAAAATTATTTCAGAGGCAAATAATGCTGCAGAATCTTCAATAAATAATGCTAATATTAAAAGCCAGGAAATTATCAATGAGGCGAAGAAACAGGCTGAAAATATTATTGCAGAAGCTTCTATTCAATCAGAAGTTGAGGCAGAAACATTAAAGAGAAGGAAGGTATCAGCGGCAGAATTACAAGCAAAGAAAATGTTATTAAGTTCAAAACAAGAGGCCATAAAGAAAAGTTTTGCAGTTGCATTAGAAAAACTTAATAATATGCCTGAAAGTGAGTATATAGAATTTCTAGCAACAGAGATTGGCAAAATTCATGGGGACGGTGAAATTGTTTTAAATGAAAAAGATAAAATTGCTACTGGCGAAAAGCTTATTAAACTAATAAGTGAAAAAGATAATAATAGAAAAATTGTTTTAAGTAATAATACTATTCAGTCTGGTAGGGGTTTTATCCTAAAGAATGGAAACATTGAAATTAATAGCACTTTTGAGGCAATAATTGATTCGATTAAGGATGAGCTTACATATGAAGTTGCAAATGTGCTTTTTAAATAATTTGCATGGGAGGAATGATTTTGAAAAAGATAAAAGAAACAGATTATTTGTTTTCTACTGCCCGTGTTAGAAGTGTTGAAAAATATATGTTATCCCGTGAAAAAGCTGAAAAAATGATTGATGCAAAAACAAATGATGACGCTTTAAGGATATTATTTGAATGCAATTACAATTCAGGCAAGGTAAATGATAAGATTTCTCCAAACGATTATGATTCTCTTTTATCCCAAGAGCATAAAAGAACATATGAGTTTATTACATCAATTGCGCCAGAAGAGGAAAGTTTTAATATTTTTCTGTATCCTTATGATTATCATAATTTAAAAGTGTTGATGAAATCTGAATATCTTGATATTGATTCATCTGAATTATTAGTAGATACAGGTTCTATCGATCTTAATACTCTAAAGTATGCGATTAAGGAAAGAGATTTTTCAAATCTTTCTGAAAATATGTCCAGTGCAGTTAGCTACATAATTGAAGAATTCCCAAAAAATAAAGATCCTCAATTGATAGATATTATTTTAGACAAATATTTATATGATGAAATGCTTAAATCTTCTAAGAAAATAAATAATAAATTTATTAATGATTACATTGTAATGCAAATTGATATAATTAATTTGAAAACATATGTAAGACTTAAGAAAATGAACAAATCCTGGGATTTTTTTACAAAGGTATTCATAGAGGGAGGGAAAATTCCAGAACAGTTCTTTATTAAATATTATGATGAAACTTTTGAAGACTTTGGAGATGAATTATTTGTATATGGTTATAAAGAAACCTTTTTAGAAGGTATTGAAGGACTTAATGAATCTGGGAAATTTACTACTTTAGAAAAATTATTTGATAACAAAATTATGGAACATGTTAAATCTGCAAAATATATTTCTTATGGAATTGAACCATTAGTTGCATACTTAATTGCAAAGGAAAATGAAATAAAAATTGCACGAATAATTATGGCTGGAAGACTTGCTGGGATACCCTCAGAACTTATTAGAGAGAGGATGAGAGAAACATATGTATAGAATAGGCGTTATTGGTGACAAACAGAGTGTGAAAGGATTTAAAGCAGTTGGATTAGATGTATTTGATTGCTTAAATTCTGATGAAGCTAAAAAAACACTTCGAAAAATTGCTAAAGAAGATTATGCAATTATTTATGTTACTGAAAACATGTGCAAAGATATCATGGATGTTATAAATGAGTATAACAGTGTGCGCTTGCCTGCAATAATTCCTATACCTGGCATGGATGGAAGTATTGGCATTGGATCGTCTAGAATTAAAAAAGCAGTAGAAAAGGCAGTAGGTGCTGACATTATTTAATAAAGGTAACTTGTAAATATCGATATAAAAATAAATGAGGTGATTATACTAATGAGCCAAGGTAGAATAGTAAAGGTATCAGGTCCTCTCGTTATAGCAGATGGTATGAAAGATGCTGATATGTATGACGTTGTACATGTTAGTGAACAGGGGTTGATAGGTGAAATAATAGAGATGCGTGGAGAAATGGCTTCCATACAGGTTTATGAAGAAACTTCTGGGTTAGCGCCAGGAGCACCTGTGGCAACAACCGGTGCTCAGCTATCAGTTGAACTAGGGCCAGGACTTATTGAAACAATTTATGATGGTATACAGCGTCCTTTAGAGGAAATTCGAAAAAAAGTTGGCCCGAATATAACAAGAGGTATAAGTGTACCATCTTTGGACAGAAATAAGAAGTGGGAATTTGTTCCTGCTGTAAAGACAGGTGATTTAGTTCAATCGGGAGACATAATTGGAACGGTTCAAGAAACCATTATAGTTGAACAAAAAATCATGGTTCCTTATGGAATTGAAGGCACTATTGTTGAAATTAAAAATGGAAGTTTTACAGTAGAAGAAACTGTATGTGTTGTGAAAAAAAACAATGGTGAAGAAGTTAATTTAACATTGATGCAAAAGTGGCCAGTAAGAAGGGGACGTCCATATAAGGAAAAATTAGTTCCAGTTATGCCTCTTGTAACAGGACAGAGAGTTATAGATACATTGTTTCCAATAGCTAAAGGTGGAGTTGCTGCAGTTCCAGGTCCGTTTGGAAGCGGAAAAACTGTTGTTCAACATCAGCTTGCAAAGTGGGCAGATGCAGATATAGTTGTTTATATTGGATGTGGTGAACGTGGAAATGAAATGACAGATGTTTTAATGGAATTTCCTGAATTAAAGGACCCAAGAACTGGGGAATCACTAATGAAGCGTACAGTTTTAATAGCTAATACATCAGATATGCCTGTTGCAGCTCGTGAAGCTTCTATTTATACAGGAATAACAATAGCGGAATACTTCAGAGATATGGGTTATTCAGTAGCTTTAATGGCTGATTCAACTTCAAGATGGGCTGAAGCTCTCAGAGAAATGTCTGGTCGTCTAGAGGAAATGCCTGGCGAAGAAGGATATCCTGCATATCTTGCATCACGTCTTGCTCAATTTTATGAAAGAGCAGGAAGGGTAATCAGTTTAGGAACTGAAGGTAGGGAAGGTGCTTTGTCAGCTATAGGTGCAGTATCACCTCCTGGTGGTGATATTTCAGAGCCTGTTTCACAAGCTACTCTCCGTATTGTGAAGGTTTTCTGGGCTCTGGATGCTCAATTGGCATATAAGCGTCATTTCCCAGCAATAAACTGGCTAAACAGCTATTCTTTATATGTGGATAAATTAAGTAAGTGGTTTGATGAAAATGTTGAAAAAGATTGGAGTGGCATGAGAAGTGATGTTATTAGGCTTTTGCAGGAAGAAGCAGAGCTTAATGAAATAGTTCAGCTTGTAGGTGTCGATTCATTATCTTATGAAGATAGAATGAAACTTGAAGTAACTAGATCAATTAGAGAGGATTATTTACATCAAAATGCATTTCATGATGTTGATACTTATACATCACTTAACAAGCAATATAATTTGCTAAAACTTATTTTAAAATACTATGAAGACAGTATGAAAGCTTTAAACGAAGGTGCAGACTTTAAAATGTTATCTGAACTTCCAGTTAGAGAAAGGATAGGAAGATACAAATATATAGAAGAAAAAAATATTGAAACTGCTTTTGATGAAGTTAATAAACAAATCGAAGAGGAAATATCAGAATCTGTTGCAAGTAAGGAGGTTGAGTAATATGATTAGAGAATATAAAACAATATTTGAAGTTGCGGGACCTTTGATGCTTGTTAAAAATGTGGAAAATGTTTCATACGATGAATTAGGTATTATAGAACTTCCTAGTGGTGAAACAAGAAGCTGCAGAGTTTTGGAGATTAACGGAAGTAATGCATTAGTTCAATTATTTGAAAGCTCTGCTGGTATTAATCTTGCTGAAAGTAAAGTGAAATTTTTAGGAAGAGGTATGGAATTAGCTGTATCATATGATATGCTTGGTCGTGTATTTGATGGATTAGGAAGACCAATAGATAATGGTCCAGAAATAATACCTGAAAAAAGACTAGATATAAATGGATTACCAATGAATCCTTCAGCCAGAGACTACCCTGATGAATTTATTCAAACAGGGGTTTCAGCGATAGATGGTTTAAATACTCTTGTAAGAGGACAAAAATTACCTATATTTTCTGGTTCAGGATTGCCTCACGCTGAATTGGCTGCACAAATTGCACGTCAATCTAAGGTGTTAGGAACTGATAGTAAATTTGCTGTTGTATTTGCGGCTATAGGTATTACTTTTGAAGAAGCAGACTTTTTTATATCAGACTTTAGACGAACAGGTGCTATTGATAGAACGGTATTGTTTATGAATCTAGCAGATGACCCTGCAATAGAGCGTATTTCAACTCCTCGTATGGCTTTGACTGCAGCAGAATTTTTAGCATATGAAAAAGGAATGCATGTTCTTGTAATCCTTACAGATATTACTAATTATGCAGAAGCTCTTCGTGAAGTATCAGCTGCACGTAAAGAAGTTCCAGGAAGACGTGGATATCCAGGATATCTGTATACTGACTTGGCAACTATTTATGAGAGAGCAGGTAGAAAACGGGATATAGATGGTTCTATAACTATGATACCAATTTTAACTATGCCTGAAGATGACAAAACTCACCCAATTCCAGACTTAACTGGTTATATAACTGAAGGTCAGATAATTTTATCTCGTGAACTGTATAGAAAGGGAATTAAACCTCCAATAGATGTTTTACCTTCTTTATCTCGTTTAAAAGATAAAGGCATTGGTAAAGGCAAAACTAGGGAAGACCATTCTGATGTTTTGAATCAACTTTTTGCAGCTTATGCAAGGGGTAAAGAAGCTAAAGAATTAATGGCAATACTCGGAGAAGCAGCTTTGTCTGATGCAGATAAATATTATGCAAAATTTGCTGATGTATTTGAAAAAGAATATGTATCTCAAGGGTATGAAACTAACAGAACAATAGAAGAAACATTACAAGTTGGCTGGGATCTTCTTACATTGCTTCCAAGAAGTGAACTTAAACGTATCAGAGATGAATATTTGGATAAATATCTTCCTAAAAAAGAATAAAAATAAGGGGTGATGTAATGGCAAGGTTAAATGTAAACCCGACCAGAATGGTTTTAACCTCTTTAAAAAAGCGTTTAAAGGTGGCTGTAAAAGGCCATAAAATGCTGAAGGATAAACGTGATGAGCTCATGAAACGATTTTTAGAACTTGCAAGAGAAAATAAGAAAGTTAGAGCGCAAGTTGATGATCAACTTGCTAATGTATATTCAAATTTTGTTATTGCAAGTGCGGTTATGTCTTCAGAGGTATTAGATGAAGCCTTAATGTATCCAAAACAAGGTGTTTCTATAGAAGTAGGTAAAAAAAATGTAATGAGTGTTAATGTACCAGTATTTGATTTTACAACAACTACAGATGATGCTTCAAACATTTACCCTTATGGGTTTGCTAATACTTCTGGTGAACTAGATAGCGCTATTAAAAATCTGTCGGAAATATTTCCTTCTTTGCTTAAGCTTGCAGCATTGGAAAAAGAGGTTCAACTTCTTGCAGCTGAAATTGAAAAAACTAGAAGAAGAGTTAATGCACTAGAATATGTCATGATACCTCAATTTCAAGAGACTATCAAATATATACAAATGAAACTAGATGAAAATGAAAGAGGTAATCAGACTAGATTAATGAAGGTTAAGGATATGATGGTTCAAGAAGCAATTTTAGAAAAAGTTGAAAATAATAAAATTGCTATTGAAGAATATAAAAGAGAGCATTTAAATTAAATATTATAAACGATCACATTAATAGGTTAGTCATCTTTGTGACAAAGTAATATATTGATGACCACAAAAATGTGGTCGTTTTTTTAATATACAACTATTTATTACTTGACAAGATACTTATTATTCATATATACTTTGATAATCAAATAAATAGCAATTAGAATTATTGGGAGATGAAAACACATGAAATTTAATGAGCTTAAAATTGGAGATTTAACAGCTAGGGTTCCTATTATTCAAGGGGGTATGGGTGTTGGGGTGTCTCTTTCTAATCTAGCTTCTGCCGTAGCAAATGAAGGTGGAATTGGTATTATTTCAGGAGTACAAATTGGATTTAGGGAGCCTGATTTTTTAAAAAACCCTATAGAAGCTAATTTAAGGGCTATTAGAAGTGAAATAAAAAAGGCTAGGGAAAAAAGTAAGGGTATTATTGGTATGAATTTAATGACGGCAATGAACAATTATGAACTTTATGTTAAGGAAGCAGTAAAAGAAAAAATAGATTTAATAATTTCTGGAGCTGGGCTGCCCATTGCTCTACCTAAATTAGTAAAGGATTCTACAACAAAAATCATACCTATAGTTTCTTCTGCGA
Organism: Tissierellia bacterium; assembly: GCA_028709465.1. Lineage (GTDB taxonomy): Bacteria > Bacillota > Clostridia > Tissierellales > Sedimentibacteraceae > Sedimentibacter. The sequence continues at coordinate 26,281 of JAQVWY010000012.1, forward strand.
AGGCTTGCAGGATCATAATCAAAAGCTGGTTAAAACATGATAGATTGCCAGATGCTGTCGTAGTTGAAGGTCCCTTAGCTGGTGGCCATTTAGGGTTTAAATTTGAAGATATAATAGAAAATAAGATCAAAAGTCTTAAAGATTTGACTGTAGAGGTTAAGGAATTAATAAAAACCTATGAAGAAAAATATAGTGTTAAGATACCTGTTATATCAGCAGGTGGCATAAGAACAAAAGAAGAAATTGAAGAGCTAATAGAGGCAGGTGCTGATGGAGTGCAATTAGCCAGTGCATTTGTTCCAACTGTAGAATGTGATGCCCATGATAATTTTAAGCTTGCATATATTAAAGCTTCCGATGAAGATGAACTTATAATCAAAAGTCCAGTAGGTATGCCAGCAAGGGCTATTAAAACAGATTTTTTGACAAGATCTTTAAATGAAGGCTGTGATCCAATTAAAAAGTGTTATAAATGTATGCCTAATTGTGATTTTAATAATATACCCTATTGCATATCTGTAGGGCTTATAAATGCAGTTGAAGGAAATGATGGATTGATTTTTGCCGGTGCAAATTTAAAAACTATAAATAAATTTACAACTGTTAAAGAAGTAATCAGTAATTTGTTAGATGATTAATAAAAAATAACTAATTTATCTGTACTCCTATAAATTAATCAAACTGGATATTTACGAAGTGTCAGAATTGTTTATACTGAAAGAAAGAACAAGTAAATATTAGGAGGTTTTAGTATGAGTGATGAAAAAGGTAAATTGTCAATTTATAAATTAGCTGTGATTGGTTTGATGTCAGCGATGGTATTTGTAGCAACTAATTTTAGGATAGAAATACCTACACCATTAGGAAAAACAATGCTTCATTTGGGAAATGTAATGTGTTTGCTTACTGGACTATTATTTGGAGGTACGATAGGAGGGTTAGCAGCAGGATTTGGTTCTGCAATATTTGATTTGTTTGATCCTACCTTTGCACCTGAATTTTGGATTACTTTTATCATGAAGTTTGCTATGGGATTTATCGCAGGATATATTTCTCATTTGTTTAATTATAACGGAGAAAATAAGAAGATTAATATTATAGCTGCTATATGTGGATCAGCAACTTATGTTCTATTGTATATTTCAAAAACTATAATTTTACAATATGTAATATTGGAAAGCAAATGGGAAGCTGTTGTTGCAGTTGCTGGTACTAAATTTATAGTATCTTCAGTAAATGGTATTATCGCTGTTATAGCGTCTCTATTATTGACAATGAGCATACGTCCTGCATTGAAATCAGCAGGTATATTTGGTAAATTAGAAAATAAATAAGTCTGTCATCTTGAACGGTAGTGAAGGATCTTATAATATGATTTTGATTCTTCGCTACATTTAGAGTGACTATAAAGTTAAATTTGTGTCAAATGATATGCCAAAAATAAACAAAAATAAATTAGTATTAATAAATCTTTAACTTACATATAATAATATAAATATATATTGCATTTTTATAAATAATTTTCATCATAATGTAAAAAGTAAAAAATTACTTGACTTTATTAAAAAATAGCATTATACTATTAGTAATTAATTTATTAGCTTTAGGAAATCGTTGACAGATGTATATTGCTGCTTTATATTAATTTTATACAAGTAATATACATTTTTTTTAAGATTCAAATTTGGAAATGTCATTGTACCTATGAAAAAAACAAATAGTAATGAATCCGTGATTTTTTGCATAAAAGTTTTACTAAATTATGCATTTTTTAAAAAAATAAGGAAATCGTTAACAGTTTAACAATGGTTAGTAAGATTGAATGATCCTTATATAATAAATATAATCAATATATAAAAAGGGGGGGAATAGTTTTAATAATTTTTGATTAATTTATTTTATATAGGTTCAGATATATAATTCATTTTTTATTTAACTATTAAACATTATAATTTTAATTAAGCATTTTAGTATCATGTATCGCAATAATAATTAAAGTGGAGGAAATACAATGAGTGGAGAAACCTTAAAAGTTTTTATTACCATGGTAGTTTATATGTTAGTAGTAATAGGCATAGGATTATGGTTTGCAAAACGAGCAAATGAAAATAGTGATAATTTCTTCTTAGGTGGAAGAAGTATAGGTCCTTGGGTAAGTGCATTAAGTGCTGCTTCTTCGGACATGAGTGGTTGGCTATTAATGGGCTTGCCAGGTGTAGCATATTTTTATGGTTTAAGTGATGCTGCATGGACTGCCATAGGTCTTGCTGCTGGAACGATTATTAACTGGGCGGTTGTTGCAAAGAGACTTCGTAGATATTCAGAAGTAGCTGGCGATGCAATTACATTACCAGAATTTTTCAGCAACCGTTTTCATGACAAGAAAAAAATACTTTTAACTCTTACTGCCATATGGATTATAGTTTTCTTTGTTGTTTATGCAGCTAGCTGTTTCGTTACAACTGGTAAATTGTTTAGTACATTATTTGGATACTCATATACTTCAATGATGATTGTAGGTGCAATATTTGTTTTATTCTATGTTACAGTTGGTGGTTTTTTGGCAGAAACTGCATCAGATACTATGCAAGCTACAGTAATGGTAGTTGCATTGGCTGCGGTTTTAATCTTGGGTACAAGTGGAGCGGGTGGATTCTCTGCAGTTATAAATAATGCAAAATCAATACCAGGATTCTTTGATTTCTTTGGAATCGCAAGTCCTACAATGGTAGATGGTGCGCAGCAAGTGCAAAACGGAGTTCCAGTATTTGGTGAAGCGGGTAAATATGGATTATATACAGTATTGTCAACAATGGCATGGGGTCTTGGATATTTTGGAATGCCACACGTATTGTTAAGATTTATGGCTATAAGAAGTGAAGAAGAAGTTAAAGTTTCAACTAGAATTGCTGCAGTATGGGTTGTAATTTCTTTATTTGCTGCAGTTATGATAGGACTTATTGGAAGAGCATTGTTCCCAGCAACTCTAAAATCTGCGGCAGCAGCAGAAACTATATTTATTACAATGGCGCAAGCATTATTCCATCCAGTTTTTGCTGGTATTGTTATGGCAGGTATTCTTGCAGCAACTATCAGTTCTGCTGACTCATATTTATTAATAGGCTCATCAGCAGTTGCTAAAAATATTTATCAAGGTATTTTCAAAAAAGATGCTACAGATAAACAAGTTATGACAATCACTAGAATAATACTTATCAGTATAACTGTAATTGGTATTATTATAGCTTCTAATGAAAATAGTGTTATTTTCACAATAGTATCATTTGCTTGGGCAGGATTAGGAGCTACATTTGGTCCAACTATGTTATTCTCATTGTTCTGGAAGAGAACAACATTACAAGGGGCAATAGCTGGTATGGTAAGTGGTGCAGTTACAGTTTTCATATGGAAGCTTATTCTTAAACCTATGGGTGGAATATTTGGGGTTTATGAATTGTTACCTGCATTTATTATATCATGTTTAGTAATTTATTTTGTATCATTGGCAACTCCAGAACCTTCGAAAGAAATACAAGAAGAATTTGAATTGGTTAAATCTGGAAAACCAATAGTTAATAAGTAATATATAAATATAAATAGAAGCTGCATCGAGGGATGCAGCTTTTTATGTGTTATTAATATTTACTAATGCATCTAGAGCAAGTTTATAGCTATAAAAACCAAAACCAGATATTTGTCCAATACATGCTTGCGCAGTAACTGATTTTTTCCTAAATTCTTCTCTTTTATATATGTTTGATAAATGAACTTCAACTGTATTTATGTTAATTGATTTAAGTGCATCAAAAATTGCTATGCTATAGTGGGTATATGCTCCAGGATTAATTATTATCCCATCTGAATTTTTGTACAAGCTTTGTATATAATTTATAATTTCTCCTTCAATATTGCTTTGAAATATTTCAAGATCTATATTTTGTTTAGAAGCTTCGTTTTTTATGAATTCACAAAGACTTTTATAGTCATATGACCCATAAATATCTTTTTCTCTTATTCCTAAAAAGTTTATGTTTGGACCATTAATAACATTTATTTTCAAAACTTTTCACCCTTTCAATAATTATATTTACAACATCTGTTAGTGAAACTTTATTTATTATTTCTAAATCTGAAGACCTATTATACAAATCAATTCTTTCTTTATATAAAGTAAAAATTTTTTCTTTATCATCTTTAAGTAAAGGTCTAATGCTGGTATCTATCTCCTTTATTATGTATTCAACAGGTCTGTTAATAAAAACTATTATTGAATTTTCTTTAAGAAAATCAATGTTTTCTTTTTTCTTTACAATTCCTCCCCCTGTAGCGATAACAGTTGAATTAAGTTTACCTAAAATGGCAGAAACCCTAGTTTCTACATCCCTGAAATATTCTTCGCTTATATCAAACATTTCTTGAATAGTTTTATTTTCATAATTTTCTATATATTCATCCATGTCAATAAATTGCATATTGAGTTTTTTAGATAATAAAAGACCAATAGTACTTTTACCGCTGCCGGGCATCCCTATTAAAACAATATTTTTTATCATGCAGTTCTCCAGACATTAATTTTAATATATTTTAGGTAATTTTATCATATATTAAAATGTTGTCAATAATATGCTTACCAATAATTTATTATTGTAATTTATGAGTAATATTTAATTGCGAAGGAGATGTTATTGTGCTATAATTTATATAAATTCTTTATAAAAAATCAGGAGGTACATATGAAAAGTAAGAAGATTTTTGTATTGATGATACTACTATCATTGTTAATTTCTACAACTGTTAATGCAATTACATTTGTTGATATATCTGATCATTGGGCAAAGAACTACATACTAAAGGTAGCAGAAAATAATTTAGTTGTGGGGTTTGACGACGGCACTTTTAGACCTGAAGCCAATGTAACTGTACTCCAATCCTTAATTATGATGTCAAGATTATATAAAATAGATGAAGATGTCAAGGAACAAATAATTGATAAATATGCACCTGTTATAGAAAAGATGCCCAATTATTCAAATTACTCATGGGCTATTGATGACCTTTGCATAACAATTGAATTAGGAATCGTATCAGAAAGTGGTTTATCAAATATGTTTTCAGAAAAGACTATTTCCAGCCCTGCATCAAAGGAACAAATTGCTATACTTTTGACTAAAGCCATGATGTTAGGAGATAAAGCCAAGAGTTTAAAATCTTATACGCTACCTTTTAATGACGTAAGTGATATATCTACAGCTGCAAGGCCTTATATTTTTGTAATGTATGATGAAGGTATAGTTCAAGGAGATAATGATAAAAACATTAATCCTAAAGCTAATATTACAAGAGCTGTTATAGCAACTATGCTAGATAGGGCACATAGCTACATAATAGAAAATAAAATAGAGCCAAAGTTTGATGAATACAACCAAACTACTACATCTGTTAATGGAACAATTACAGAAGTTTCTATAGAGGATGTAGAATCTTACATATATATAGAAGATGATAATGGTACATCTTCAATAATCAGAATAAATAATAATACAAAATTATATTTAAATGATAAGATAACAACTATTGATAAAATTAATAAAGATATGATGGTTGATTGTGAAATAGATGACCAGAGAATTGCAAGGGTTGTAGAAGCTGATAATCAAACTAAAATAATAAAAGGAACAATTTCTTATGTATCTTATTTACCTCCAGCAAAAATAACTATTATAGATAGTAAGGATAAAGAATTAACATATGATGTTCCTAATGATGTTAAAGTTTTTCTAGATGGTAATGAAATACAGCTAAAGAATCTTAAACAAAAAGATATAGTAACTTTGTCAGTTAAAGATAATATAATAAGTCAAATTAAATCTACCAGCAGAATACAAAAATACGATGGAAAAATTACGGCTATAGATTATTCAAATTTACCTTTAAAAATAACTGTTAAAAATTCAAAAAATGATAAGCTAATTACTTTTGAATATACAAGTGAAGTCCAGGTTACTAGAAATGATGATAAATCAAGCTTCGACCAGGTTAGAGTTGGTGATGATGTAACTGTTACTACAGAATATGATAAAATGATTCAAATAAATACTAATGCAGCAGATGCTGAATTAAGCGGAACCATAAAAGAAATTCTAATTGCACCTCAAAGTAAAATTAAAATAGCAGATGCTGAGGGAAAGGTAAAAGAGTATTCTGTTAGCAGTAATGTAAAAATTAATATTGGAACTAAAAATTCAACTATTTACGATTTGCGATTAGGATATTATGTTGATGTAAATACATCTGGTGATCAAATTGTTACTATTGAAGCTGAAGAAATAACGACAGCTAAAAGTTTTTCAGGTAAGATAGTGTTTGTAAATGAAAATGATAAGTTAATAATGATGCAGAATATTACAGACAATGGACAAAGAGAATTAATATATTTAAGGGTTACAAATTCGACTAAGATATTTAATACATCTGGTAATACCAAATATTTAAAAAATATTAATGAAGGAGAAAATATTATTTGTACTGCGATTTCCCAGGGCGGGGAATATGTTGCAGTAAGCATCATGATACAATAAGATTTTTAATAGCATGTGTAATATAAAACAACTTTTTTTTAAAGGAATTTTATATTACATATGCTTTTTTATTGTTTATTAATAATGTAATTTCATTCTCCATAAAAATTGTTTTTTAAAATGTTATTTTGTAGTATAATGTAACATATAATAAATAGAAAATTAAAATTGTTTTATAAAAATATAATGGAGGATATGATGAAAAAATTAATTATATTATTACTTATAACATTGTTTGCAACGTATGGTTGCACAAGAGTGCCTAATTCTGTTGAAACTGAAGTTGAACCAGGAAAATATAATGGACAACTTGATTCAAGTGAGATAATAAAGAAAAATGAAAATTTATCTGCAGAATTAGAAAAAAATGTAAAGGATTTAGAGAAATTAAAAGAAGAAAACGAAAATTTAAGGCAGAATAATGATGAAATAATAAAAGAATTAGAGGAAACTAAATCTTTATTGAACCTTTTACAAAATGAAGAGCTTCCAAAATTCACCTCAGATAAAACTGATAAGGAAAGTATTCTTAATTACCTTAATGAAATAAAAGCAGTGTTAACAGATAGATCAAGAGATATCGAAATTATTGAACAAAAGTCAAATGAAAGTATCATTTTATTCGTAATGATAGGTTATAATAATGACTATAATCAATTGTTTGTTTGGGAGATAGGTAAAAGTGAACCTTCTATAATAGAAGGAGCATATTACTATAAAGATGGTGATTATAAATGGTTATTAAATGATAAATATTTAATTATTAATTCAAAAGATAATCAGAATATTATAGTTAATACGGAAGATTTAAAGGTTATTAATTCATTTGAGGCAATTTATGATGATATATATTTAATTCCCGATACATCTAGCATTATAATTAAGAAAAATGAAACAGATTATAAACTTATAATATTTGATTTTGTTAATAACGAAGAAAAGGAAATAGTTTTTGATTTCCAAAATAATAATTTAGAATTTGAAGTAAAAAATGGGGAAATAAAATTTTCTGGACATTATAGAGATAACTATGATGTTGAATATTCAGTGCAGGCAATTATTAGCATAGATAAATTTAAAGAAAAGTATGAAATAAAATCCTTATCTAAATCTTTAAAGGGAAATGAAGATGAAGAAACAGTGATCAAAGAGGAAAATACGGAGGATACAGTATAGTTGATAAAAAGGTATGATGTTATAGTTATTGGAGCTGGACCAGCAGGGTTATTTAGTGCATTATCAATAAAAAATAAAAATATATTATTATTAGAGAAGAATTCAGCACCAGGAAAAAAACTTTTAATATCTGGGGCCGGACAATGTAATTTTACTAATAATTGCAGTATAGATGAGTTTTTAAAGAAATATGGAAATAAGGGTAGCTTTTTAAAACCTGCTCTATATAATTTTACTAACAAAGATTCTATTGAATTTTTTAAACAATTTGGAGTTGATTATAATATACGGGAAGATAATAAAGTTTTTCCAAAGTCTTATAAAGCAATTGATATATTGAATGTTTTGCTAGATAAATGCATTGAAAATAAAGTTGAAATAAAATATAAAAGCATAATTAATGATATTGAATTTGATAAAGATAATGAATCATTTAATATAAAAACACCTGATATATTATATATTTGTAAATACTTGATAATTGCTACTGGAGGCAAATCTTATCCCCAAACAGGCTCAACTGGTGACGGTTATATATTTGCTAAAAAATTAGGTCACAGTATTGTTACTTTAGTACCTGCACTAACGCCTGTAAAAGTTGAGGATTATAAGTTTGAAGAATTATCAGGGATATCATTAAAAAATGTTACTATAACTCAATGGAAGAATAACAAAAAAATTAATAATTTTAATGGAGACATACTTTTCACTCATAAGAATATTTCTGGGCCTGTAATAATAAATAATTCTCGTTATATTGAAGTAGGAGATGTATTAAAATTAAATTTCACGGATTTTAATAATATTGAGGATTTTAAGAAGTATTTTGAAGATAAAATTGTATCTTCTGGTAAGTTAAGAATAAAGACTATAATTAAAGATTTAAATATTCCTAAAAGGCTTATTGATATAATATTAAAGTTGTCAAATGTTGATCAAGATAAGACGTGTAGCGAGCTAAATAAAAATGGCAGAAAAAAATTAATGGAGTATTTATCAAGCTTTCCTTTAAAGGTAAGAGCCTTGGGTAATTTTAATATTGCTATGGTTACAAAAGGTGGAGTTTCAACTAAAGAAATAAATTCAAAATCAATGGAGTCTAAAATAATTAAAAATCTGTATTTTGCAGGAGAAGTAATTGATATAGATGGGGATACGGGGGGATTTAATATACAGGCTGCATTTTCTATGGGTAAATTAGCTGGAGATAATATTAATTCCAAGCTAATTTCCTTTGATTGTTATAAATAACCGCAATATTTGGGGACATTCTTTTAATACTAGACATAGACATACAGAGACATTCCTTTATGGCTAGACCCACATAGACACACCGCTGAAGGTGTGTCCCCTTTCATTACTTCTATTGACCACAGCATTTTTTATATTTTTTCCCTGAACCGCATGGGCATGGATCATTCCTGCCTATTTTTGCTTCTCTAACAACTATTTTAGAACGATTATAATCTTTTTTAATTTGTTTTCTTTTTTCTTCATCAAATATATTATTCCATTCTTCTAATTCATAAAGCCATTCTGCTTTAGCATCGTGCATGTTCCATAAAAGTTTTTCGAAGTCAAATTCAACATTTATTTCTGATTCTAATGTTAAGTCTTCTAGTTCCAATTGTTCTCTAAAACTTGTATTAGCTCCATCTAAAAATCCAATGAATTCTCTACCTGTCATATTGTATTTTTCAGATAAATCATTTATGCTTCCTTTTAAAACAGGATCTTTTGTTTCAATTATCGCTCTATAGCATTCAGTTTCTTTTGGGAAATATTCTTTTTGAAATTGAATGTAATCCTCCTGTGTTTCGATTCCTTTAATATAGTCTTCCCATTCTTTATATAAACTCATAATAACCTCCAAATTTTTAATACCAATATATTTTATCAGATAATGATAAAAATTCAAGATAAATTCTTTAAATAATATAAAAAGGCATCAAGTTTTGTTTGATACCTTTTAACTATTGACAAACTCTATATATGTCATCCTGAACGATAGTGAAGGATCTCCCTACGTTGAAAACATGAGATTCTTCAGACTACGTCTTCAGAATGACATTAAAATTTATTTGTTTTTAAGCAAATCTCTAATTTCTGTTAGAAGTTCCTCTTGAGTTGGTCCTTTTGGTTCTTCTACAGGTGCAACTTCTTCTTTTTTCTTAGCTTTATTTATAATTCGAATAAAAATGAAAATTGAAAAAGATACTATAAGAAAGTCAACAATATTTTGAATAAAATTACCATACATTATTGCTGCTTCTGGTTTAATTACAACATCATTTACAATTTCAGCTTCACTTAATACATATTTCATTGATTTAAAATCCATTCCAGATGTAAGAAAACCGAAAAATGGCATAATGATGTCATTTACTATAGATGATACAATTTTTCCAAATGCACCCCCTATTATAACACCTATTGCTAAATCTAGAACATTTCCCTTGAACGCAAACTCCTTAAATTCTTTCCACATATGTACCTCCAGTCATTTCTTCTTTTATTACTAGTGTAATTATACCCAACTTGTTTAAGTTTAACACTATTTGTAATTAAATGTAAATATTTTTATTAGTTTTTATAGGAAATTGATTGATTAGTAACACCTAATTCAAAAATATCATCATATTCAATGTATCTTATATTATTTTCAATATGTTCATTTTCTTCTTTACCTTTCCAAATAATGAATACATTATTATTTAAAGAAGCTTTTGTTACAATATCCTCAATAATTTCAATTTCTCTATGATCGCTAATCGTATTTAAGTTTGCATTCATGGAAAGAACTATAATTTTATCTTTAAAATTAGGAATGCTTTTTATATTGTTCCACATAATTTTATTAGTTGGGCTCAATGTACCATTAGTTATGATACCATCTAAATATATTATTTTATCACTATTATTTATTAAACTTCCGTCTTTAGAAACTATTTGTGATTTATTAGGTGATATTGATAATTTTTCTATGTAATTATTTATTTTTGTTACTTTCATCTTATCAATAAATTCTGTTTCAGGTCTTAAATCTAAATCTTTGTCATTAGGTTCATACATAACTCTCAAATTATCTATATAAATAGTACCTGAATCTTTTCTAGTTTCATTAATTTCTGCAAGATAAATATTTTTTAGACTAATAGGGTAAGATATTCCGTTTGGTATATCCACAGTAACCCATTTCCAACCAGTCCAGTCAACAACATCTGCAAATGTAAGTTTAGTTTCTTTTCCATATGCATCATTAATTCTGCATCTTAACCAGTGGTTTTTTCCATCACCATAAACCCACATTCCTAATGCTTTTGGCGTGCCATCTAATTTAATCCCTCCTTCATTTTCAAAGTTAATAAATGCAATGCTCTGATCTGTCATTTTTGTAAAATCATAGTTTAATTTTAAAGCATTTTTTCCTTCTTTAACAAAATCATTCGTTATCTCTATACTACCATCGGAGTTTTCTGGATATAAAGTAAGTTTCAAATTTGATAGATCCTCAAATCTATTTAAAGTTTTAATTTTATAACCAACTTTGACTTGAATATTTTTTACGGCATCACCGAAGCTTGCTGTGATTGCACCTGTGTTATTTACATCTCCAGCAGTGAATATTCCATTTTCAATTTTTCCTATACTATTTCTATATGTATATGTAATATAATTTGATGGTATATGGGCTGTATATCCATTTTTGTCGATTCCTAAAACATTTTTTATTTCATATTTTTCACCATGGTTAAAAGACAATTCATCTTCTTCAAACTTTATAGAAACTGGTTTGTCTAGAACATTAATTTCAATAGATTCCATAACAGTATCTAAATAGGCTGTAATAGTAGCCCTACCTGGTTTTTTTGGTTTAAATACATTACCAATTATTGTTCCTGCATCTGAAGGTGTTACTTCATATTTTACATAATTTTTGTTAGCTCCAATTTGTGCATAATATTTATTATAAAATACTAAATCAAAACTTAATTCTGTATTATTAAAAACTGTGTTTCCATCGGGTATAATTTTAATAGATTCTACAACATTACTTTCAGGTGCAGTATCAAATACGCCAACTCCAGATGCGATCTTTCTTTCTCTACCATCTGAAGGAATATTTACAACGCTGATTGTTGAATTCTTTAAAAAGTCCACACCCATAGTTGTGGAGCCGCCACCGTCCATATTTATTACATTGTATGCTCCTAAACCAATCATTATATCGGCAAGTTCAGTTTGTTTAACTCCTACATAGTTTTTGTTTCTGCCGTCAATTGTGACTAAAATCATTTCACTGTTATCTTTATTAAACCCTATGGCGGTACGAGGATGAGTACCAAGAACCTCATCGCTTATATCATTTAATTGTCCATTTTTAACTAAATAATTAAGCCCGCCTACAGCCCATTCAATATTTTCAGCACTAAAATCTAACTCAACGTTTAATGAAATAATATTGCCAGGTATAAACGAATTAATTAGTTTTTGCATAGTAGTAGCATTTCTGCTAGTTATTATAAAACCATTTTTAGGAATTATTGTTGATGGTTGATTAATTCTAACTTCTTTTACATAGTTATCTGCTATTACAACTTCAACAATATCTTTGTTTCCAGAATACCCTACCGACATATTATTCCAGTCTGAAGTCAATATTGTTGGACCATAGTCGATTGATGATGTTTTATTATAAACTATTACATCAAACAATGTTCCATCAGTTCCGTATAATGAAATTTTGGGTTTCCAAAGGGATATATTCACAGTACCATCAAATAATCTAGCAATGGTTGGATATCCATAGCTGTAAGGAAGAGGAGATGTAATCATTTTTCCATCTTTTATCAATGTACCGTATGTATATGTAGGATCACCCATGTAAAAAAAATCACCGTTAATGCCAGCCACTGCTCCAGATGTTTTTAGCATAGAGCTTAATGTTGCCCTGTTTGAAACACCATTTTCGCTAATGACAGGGCCTACTTTTGTATATTCATCGTTTAAATTAACGCGAACTACATTTATGTTCATCCATCCTTGGGATGTGAATTTTTCAATACTTTCATATTTTATACCGCTTGATAACCTCGTTTCCTCTGTTAAATCATAAACAGAATATAAATCACTTCCAAATGCAACTGAAGTTAGCATAATCATAATTGATGCTGATAAAGCTGCTATTTTTTTAATAGACATGTTAAATCTCCTTTCATTTTTTGCTTTTACTATTATATCATAAGTGAAGCTAATTCTAATTAAATTTCATGAAAAAAATAATAGCAATTTATCCCACTTAGTTATTAACTACAATATAAGGGATAATGCTATAATAATTAGACGTTATAAATAGATTAATGTTCCATAATTTTAAAATGTTATTAGTCAAAATTATTAAGCAAAAATAAATTCATAGATATTGACAATGAAATAGCATTGTGTTAATATTACCGTGATAATCCTTATCAAGAGTGGTGGAGGGACGTGGCCCAATGAAGCCCAGCAGCCTGATTATTCAAGGTGCTAAATCCCGCGGATTTTCCGGAAGATGAGGCTATACTTACTTATTATAGCTCTTCTTGGAAGGGCTTTTTTTATTACCTAACCCCATTTTTCAGAACGTTTTTTCTGAAAAATGAATGGTAGGTCAGATGCAGCATATCCCAATTTGCACGACCGAAGTAGAGTGAACAAATTGGTAATTAAGTCGCATTATGACCTAACTCCAAAAAACTATTTGGATGAAACAAAAAAGATAGGTAATATATATAATATAAATCATAACGAAAGGAAAATAAAATGAAAAAATGGTTATTTACATCTGAATCGGTTACAGAAGGTCATCCTGACAAAATGTGTGATCAAATATCAGATGGCATATTAGATGCTATTTTGGAACAAGACCCTAATGGAAGGGTTGCATGTGAAACAGTTACTAAAACAGGTTTTGTACTAGTTGCTGGTGAAATAAGCACAAACTGTTATATTGATATTCCTAAAATAGTTAGAAACACAATTCAAGAAATTGGATATGACAATGCAGAATATGGATTTGACTATAAAACTTGTGCAGTATTTACTTCTATAGAAGAGCAATCATCAGATATTGCAATGGGAGTTAACGAAGCTGATGAATTTAAAAAAGATAAAGAAGATTCTAAAGATATGATTGGTGCGGGAGACCAAGGAATGATGTTTGGTTTTGCTTGTAACGAAACACCAGTTTTAATGCCAATGCCAATTTATTTAGCTCACAATTTATCTCGTAAATTATCAGTAGTAAGAAAAAATAAAATAATTAGCTATTTAAGACCTGATGGAAAAACACAAGTAACAGTTGAGTATCATGATAATAAGCCAGTAAGAGTAGATACAATTGTAATATCAACTCAACACAATCCAGAAGTTGACAGAACAACTATTGAAAAAGATTTAATAGAATATGTTGTTAAGACAACTGTACCTGCAGAATTATTAGATGAAAACACAAAATATTTTATCAATCCAACAGGAAGATTCGTTATAGGAGGTCCACAAGGAGACTCTGGCTTAACAGGAAGAAAAATAATAGTTGACACATATGGCGGATATTCAAGACATGGCGGTGGAGCATTTTCTGGAAAGGATCCAACAAAGGTTGACCGTTCTGCAGCCTATGCAGCACGTTATATTGCTAAAAATATAGTTGCAGCAGGACTTGCAGATAAATGTGAAGTTGAGTTAGCATATGCAATAGGTGTTGCAAAACCTGTTTCAATAATGGTTGATACATTTGGAACTAATAAAATAGAAAATGAAAAAATTGAAGCAGCAATTTCGGAAAATTTTGATTTGAGACCTGCATCAATTATTGAAAAATTCAACTTAAGAAGACCAATATATAAGCAAACAGCCGCATATGGTCATTTTGGAAGAGAGGATTTAGATCTTCCATGGGAAAAACTTGATAAAGTTGAAACATTAAAAAAATATTTATAATATATTAAAGGCGCATATCAATATATGCGCCTTATTATTCGATTTTTATTTCCCCTACTTTTGTAACAAGTTTAATGTTAGTTTTTCCATAACCATTAACTACGTTTCTTTGATTTTCTAAAAATTCATTAATATCAGCATTATAACTTGAATTTTCCGGTAATAAAACAGATATGTTACCAACATTTACTTCTGCTGTAATATTTTTAGCTTCAGATATATTAGATGCTGTAATTTTAGCATCTCCAGTGTTTATTTTTAATTCAGATTTGCCTATAAATGTACAATTATTTATATTTATTTTACCTACATCATTATTTATATCATATGAAGATTTTGAATTATTTATAGAAATATCCCCAACATTAGATTTTATAATGATTTTTCCTTCCATATTATCAATATTTATGTCGCCAACATTATTTATTATTGAAATATCTTCAATGGATTTTGGAATATTGATATTTAAATCAACAGTAAATTCATTATCTTTAATTTCTGCAAATTTAGTTGTATCTATATTTATAGTATTCCATTTTGACTCTATAGTATAGGTATATTCTTCAATTAACTTTTCAGCATCATCTTTGTTTGTTGCATAGGCTGCAATGTTAACGTCTATTTTTGCTTTTTCGACATCTGCTACCGTTATAGTAATATCACCTACTGAATTTTCTATTTTCAATTCATTTATATTTGAGGCATCTATACTATGGTTTTCTTTTTTTTCTGCTTTTTCTTTATCTAGCTTATTTACTACTGTTTCTGTTATTTTGTTTGAGAAGTCTTTAACCACATTTTCATCTATTTTAAAGTCTGAGGTACAGCCAACTAAAATAGACAGCATTAAAATAATTATAATACATAGAGTATTTTTCATATGATCTCCCCTTTCTACCACTATAATTCACCAATTATTTTATAAATATACCAAATTATAAAAATAAAATTTTATGATATATTACTATAAATATAGTGTTATAAATTAATCTTTTTTTCCAACAAATATCCAGAAGCAACTGTCATGATAGCGCATTGAATAATTAAAACTATCATTAAAGGAAGAAATACATAAACTAATTGCGTGGCAGTTAAACTTCCTTGAACTTGTGTTAAGGATTCAAAATATGGATTTAACATTGGAATCAGTTTTTTAGCTGTAAATGAAGTAAACCAATTAATAGCTATAAATATTATAAAACTAAGGAAACCAGCAAATTTTATTTCGGAAAAAATACTTTTTCGAATGGTGATTGCTGTATATGCTGATAATATGAAGTTTAAAATAAAAACTAAAGCTGTAATTAGAAATACAAACACATGACCTAAATTAAAACGAAAGTATCCTGATAAAATCATATTAATAAAATTAATTACTTCATTATAATTAATATTATAAAAGGATCCCATATAAATTCCATTTATTAGAATAATGATGAAATAAAATAACAATATAAATAAACCTTCTAATATAGCTGTAATAAGCTTTGAAACTATTATTTTATATCCGCTGTTAGGTGTCATAAACAACATGTAGCCACTTTTATTGTTTAAATCTCTGCTGTACATACTTATAATATCTACAATATATAATGTCATAGATATTAATGGAAATAAACCTATGAACATTGCACTACCTTCTGTTTGCAATTTCAGCACCATAAATAAATTAATAATTAAAGAAATAATAAAAACCATAATCACTTTATCTTTTCTCATAAATTCATATTTGATTAATTTTAGCATTATCTATATACCTCCTTATATAAGTTCTCAATTGACATTTCATGCTTTTGTCTTAAATTTTCAGCATCACCTGTAAGTTCTACGAAACCATCTTTTAAGAAAATCACATAATCAAATATTTTTTCAATTTCGTTCACTAAATGACTTGAAATAATAAATGTTTTACTATCATTATATGATTTTACAATTAAATCAATTATTGTATCTCTTGATAAAACATCTACACCATTTAATGGTTCGTCAAGCATATATATGTCAGTATTTCTTGATAATGCTAATGTAACTTTTAGCTTCCCCTTTAAACCAGAAGATAATTTAGAAACTCTAAATTCAGTATCAATGCCAATATCACCTAAAATGTTTAGCGCATTTCCATAATTAAAATCAGCATACATATCAGAATAAAATTTCAGTATTTGTTTCACCTTAAAAGAATCATATAAAAAATCATCTGTTGGCATATATGATAAATTAGCTTTAGTTTTATGTGATGCAGGTATATTATTTATTAATACTTCACCAGATGTTTGTTTATGAAGTCCTGCAATTACTTTCATCAATGTTGTTTTACCACTGCCGTTAGGGCCTATTAATCCATAAATTTTACCTTTTTCAAAATTTAAATTAATATTTTCAAGAGCAGTTTTATTGTAATATTTTTTTGCTAAATTATTTATAGATAATACAGAGCTCATTTTATTCATTCCCTTCAATAATTTTTGAATTTTCAATTAAACTTACCATATCTTTTTTGTTAAATCCTATTTTTTGCATTCCTATAATGAAGTTCTCAATTAATTCATCAGCAATTTCTAGACGTATATCTTCAATTTTATCTTTTGATTCTGTTATAAATGTACCTAATCCCCTTTTCGTAAAAACTATGTTTTCCATTTCTAACTCCTTATATACTCTTGCAATAGTGTTAAAGTTAAGCCCTAATTCTTGAGCGTATTCTCTAGATGAAGGCAATTTATCACCAGGAAGCATCTTGCCTGAAATTATTTGTTCCTTAATTGAGTGCATTACCTGCAAATAAATAGGTATATTATTAGTGAATTCGATTTTTATCACACCCTTTTAATAGAATACTAGTATCATAGTAAAATAGTACACTAATATAATTATTTTGTCAAGTATTTTTAATATTTTTCTTTAAATTTTCTTGACAACTAAAAAGCATAAAGATATACTTTTGCTAATATTTAAACGTAAGTAGTAATTTAATGATGGAGGGACATATGCACAAGAAATTATTTATTCCAGGGCCTATTGAAGTTAAACAGGATGTATTGGAAAGAATGTCAACACCAATGATAGGACACAGGAGCAAAGACGCCTCGAAATTACAAAGAGATATAAGTAATAAATTAAGGAAGCTATTTTTTACAAACAATGAAGTTTTATTATCTACATCTTCAGGAAGTGGTTTAATGGAAGCAGCAATAAGATGTTTAACTAAAAAGCGAGCTGCTGTGTTTTCTATTGGCTCATTTGGGGATAGGTGGCATGAAATGGCAACAACAAATGGAGTAGAAGCAGATTTGTTTAAATCTGAACTAGGAAAAATTACTACTCCAGAAATGGTAAATGAAGTGTTATCTACAAATAAATATGATTTAATTACTATTACACATAATGAAACGTCAACAGGTGTCATGAATCCACTTGAAGAAATAAGCAAAGTTGTGAAAAAATATCCTGATGTAATATTTTGTGTAGATACAGTAAGCTCAGCGGGAGGAGTAAAAATTGAAGTTGATAAACTGGGCATAGATGTATGTATAACCTCTTCTCAAAAGGCATTAGGATTACCTCCTGGACTTGCTATATGCACTATATCTGAAAGAGCAATTGAAAAGGCAAGGACAATAAAAAATAGAGGTTATTATTTAGATTTAGTACAATTATACGATACAATAAAGAAAAAGGATTATCAGTATCCATCGACACCTAATATTTCTTTAATGTATGCTCTTGACTACCAGTTAGATAGAATTTTTGAAGAAGGATTAGAAAATAGATTTAAAAGACATCTAGAGATGGCAGAATACACCAGGGTTTGGGCAAAAAAATATTTTGATTTATTTGCAGATAAAGAACATGCTTCAATTACACTTACAACTGTAAAAAACACAAGAAATATTAGTGTGAAGGATTTAAATGCGATACTTGGAGAAAGAGGATTTGCAATATCAAACGGATATGGTGAGCTTAAAGAAAAAACATTTAGAATAGCTCATATGGCTGATTTAGATATGGTTGATATTAAAGAATTATTATTAGAAATAGAGAATATTTTAAATTTACAATAGCTAATTAAGAATTAATAAAACAATCTTTATTATAATTAATGAAGGTTGTTTTTTAATGCATAAACCCATGTAAGGAATTCTTGACGAAAATAGTTTCGTATAGTAATATTAGCAAGAAGAAAGGGGAAAATGATGTACGACTTAAATTTGATTAATGAATATCTTATGACTAAATATATAGGAAATACAATAATGCAATTTGATGAATTAAAATCAACAAATTTAAAAGCAAAAGGTATTTTTAATTCTTGTCCAGATGGAACAGTTATTTTATGTGAAAATCAAACAGATTGCAAAGTAAGATTTAAAAATCAATGGCATTCATTTCCTGATAAAAATATTTATTTAAGTATTATTTTAAAACCTAATATGATTGATATGATATCAAAATATGAAATTATTGCATCAGCCTCTGTATGTAAATCAATTGAATATATTTTTAATAATTTAGAATGCACGTTTAAATGGCCTAATGATATATTATTAAATGATAAAAAGATTTCATCAGTTAATTGTGAACAAGTCAAAGTTAATAATACTATAATAGGAGTTATTATTAGTATTAATATAAATGTAAATTCAGATCATGATGAAATAGATGAAAAATTAAACGAAACATCTATAAAAATAGAAAATAAAAATAATGTTGATAGAGAAATGCTAATTGGACATATGTTAAATAATTTTGAAATATTTAATGATGAGCTTAATAATCAAAGCAAAATTGATTCTTCTATAAATGTTTGTATTAAGAAATCGAAAATAATAAATAGTTACATTAATATAAACAAAATCGGTAAAAAAACAGTTAGAAGGATATTTGTAAATAACATAGACAAAAATGGTAATCTAATAGTTGTTAACGATAAAGGTGATGAGGAAATAATTAGTTCAGGAGAAGTAACAGTAAATTATGATTAAGAAACTTAAAATTGGAAGTGTAGAATTAAAAAACAATGTTGTTCTTGCCCCTATGGCAGGTGTTACAGACATTACTTTTAGAACAATATGTAAAAGGTTTGGAGTAGGCCTTGTATATACAGAAATGGTAAGCGCAAAGGGCTTATATTATAAAGATGTTAAAACTAAACAACTTATGAAAATTAATGAGGAAAACAGGCCTGTATCATTGCAGATATTTGGAAGCGATCCTGATGTTATGTCTTTTGTTGTAGAAAATTATATTAATGAAAGAACAGATATTGATATAGTAGATGTAAATATGGGTTGTCCAGCACCAAAGATAGTTAAAAGCGGAGATGGTTGTTCTTTAATGAAAAATCCAATATTAGCTGGACAAATAATTAATAGAATTAAGAAGGTTTCATTAAAACCCGTAACAGCGAAATTTAGATCAGGATGGGATTATAATAGTATTAATGCTGTAGAGTTTGCAAAAATATTGGAATATAACGGTGTTGATTTAATTGCCGTACATGGGAGAACTAGAGAACAGTATTATTCAGGCAATGCAGATTATTCTGTTATAAAAAATGTGAAAAGCAATGTAAGTATACCTGTTATTGGTAATGGCGATATTTATAAACCAGAAGATGCAATTAAAATGATTAATGAAACTAATTGTGATGGAGTTATGATAGGTAGGGGTGTGCTAGGAAACCCTTGGCTTATAATTAATACAATTAAAGCATTAAATAATGACAATAATCTATATGAAGCAAACTATAAAGATAAAATTGAAATGTTAAAAATGCATGTAAAAATGTTAATTAATGAATTAGATGAAAAAATAGCATTATTAGAGATGAGAAAGCATGCAGGCTGGTATATAAAGGGAATGAAGAACTCTTCTGAAATAAGAAATAAAATAAATAAAATCACCAAATATGAGGATTTATTTGATTTATTGAACATATATTTACAAAACTATGAAAAAGATTCTTGACATTATAAATTAGCTTTAATATAATAGTCTAATTAATTATTAAAGAAATTTTTTCTAATTATCATATTATAACAAATTTATAATACAATGAATATATACATTAAGGAATAACAATATGCATAATAAAATTTTATAAATTTATGAAAAGGGTATTTTAATAACATTGTTAAAGGAGCAATAGTATGAAGAATAATGAAACTTTGATTACTGCTGAAGGGTTAGAAGAGTTAAAGAAAGAACTTGAAGACTTAAAACTTGTAAAAAGAAAAGAGATATCAGAAAAAATTAAGGTTGCATTAGCTTTTGGGGACATTAGTGAAAATGCAGAGTATGACGAAGCTAAAAATGAGCAGGCTAATGTAGAAAGCCGTATAGCTAAATTAGAGCTATTAATCAAAAATGCTAAAGTAATAAAAGAATCTAAACAAAAAGGTGTAGTTAGCGTAGGCTCAAAAGTTAAAATAAAAGATTTGGAATATGATGAATTAATGGAATATACAATAGTGGGTTCAGCTGAAGCAGATCCATTCAAGGGGAAAATATCTAATGTATCACCTTTAGGGAAAGCCTTATTAGGCAAGAAGATAGGAGAGATAATAGAAGTTGCATCTCCAACTGGTGATGTGATAAAATATGAAATTATAGCAGTATAGTTAGATGTTTAACATATAAGAAAATATAATTAATTTTCAAAAGATAAGGTGGTGTAATAATTGAGTGAAATACAAAACTTAGGTGATTTAAGACAGGTAAGAGTAGAAAAGCTAAATGACCTTATTGATGCAGGGAGAGATCCTTTCAAAATTTCAAAATATGAAGTAACTTCAAATTCTGTTACTATTAAAAATAATTATGAAGAGTTAGAAGGAAAGATTGTTTCTATAGCAGGCAGAATAATGTCTAAAAGGGGACAGGGTAAAGTTGGATTTTATGATATTCAAGATAATGCTGGAAGAATTCAAATGTTTGTAAAAAAAGACAACATTGGTGAAGAAGAATATAAATGGTTAAAGACGTATGATATAGGCGATATTATAGGTGTTAAAGGTGAAGTGTTTAAAACTAAAACTGAAGAAATATCTATAAGAGCTAATGAAGTTATTCTTTTATCTAAATCTTTGCAAACTCTTCCTGAAAAGTTCCATGGATTGAAAGATCCTGATATCAGATATAGACAAAGATATGTTGATTTAATAGTTAATCCGGAAATTAAAGAAGTTTTTTTAATGAGAAGTAAAATTATAAAAGGTATTAGAGAATATCTTGATAATGAAGGCTTTTTAGAAGTAGAAACTCCAACGTTAAGTCCAATTGCTGGTGGTGCAAATGCTAGACCATTTATAACCCATCATAATACATTAGACATAGATATGTATATGAGAATTGCTAATGAGTTGTTTTTAAAAAGATTAGTTGTTGGCGGTTTAGGTGATGGCGTGTATGAAATGGGTAAGATGTTTAGAAACGAAGGAATGGATACTAGACATAATCCAGAGTATACTGCAATTGAAGTTTATAAGCCATTTGCTGATTTTAATGATATGATGGATTTAACAGAAAATATTGTCGCTCATTGTGCAATAAAGGTGCATGGAACAACAAAGCTAAATTATCAAGGTAAAGAAATTGATTTTACTCCTCCTTGGAGAAGAGTAAAAATGCAAGATATGGTTAAGGAATACGTAGGTGTTGATTTTGACTTAATTAACACTGATGAAGAAGCTATTAAAGTAGCAAAAGAAAAAAGAATAGAAATTACGCCATTAATGACAAGAGGGCATGTAATTAGTGCACTTTTTGAAGAATATTGTGAGCAGCATTTAGAACAGCCTACATTTGTTACCCATCATCCAGTTGAAATATCGCCACTTGCAAAAAGAAATACAGATGATCCAAGGCTAACTGATAGATTTGAGGCTTTCGCAAATACTTGGGAAATTGCAAATGCTTTTTCGGAGTTAAATGATCCAATAGATCAAAGAGAAAGATTTGAAGCGCAGGTTAAACAGAAAGAAGCTGGAGACGATGAGGCACATATGATGGATAATGACTTCATTAATGCCATAGAAGTAGGGCTTCCTCCTACAGGTGGTCTTGGTATAGGAGTTGATAGAGTTATAATGCTATTAACAAATCAAGTGTCTATAAGGGATATAATATTATTCCCAACAATGAAACCCATAGATTAAATATATTTATATATAGAAGGGAGCGGTTATGCTGCTCCTTTTTTGTTTGCGTAACAAATTCTTATAAGATAATAATAATATTTTTTAAAAAAGTGCTTGACAAATAACAGAGATAATGATAATCTAATAAAGCTCTCCGAAAGAGCCATAAACAAAAAATAAAGTTTAATAAAAAGTAGTTGACATTACTAAATTAA
>JAQVWY010000080.1 GCA_028709465.1 Tissierellia bacterium
GAAAGGAAAACTGGTGTAGATGTCACAATATAGTAATAGTCCAAAAAAAGCTGTAGCTTTAAAATATGATACTAATAAAAACAATGCTCCTGTAGTAGTAGCTGCAGGTTCAGGTTATATTGCAGAAAAGATAGTTGAGATAGCTGAAGGAAGCGGTATGCCTGTCTATCGAGATGACTCCCTTTCTGCTTTGTTGTCTCAGCTTGATATTGGAAGTGAAATTCCCGAAGAACTTTTTAGTTCAATAGTAGATATTTATATATACTTTCTTAATTTTAAGATGTCGAAAGAATAGTGTAAATTCTAATATTTTAAGTAGGGGGAATGGCATGAATAATACAGATAAAACAGTTAAAATATATGATTCTGATAAAAATCTAATTGGAAAAGGTCATCTTTTAGACATAAATAATAATACCATTAAAGTGAAGGGCCATAATTTGCCAATACTTAATTCTAAAAAAGAAATAATTATTGAAATATATCATGAATTTTCTGGAATTAACGCATATTATTGTGATGTTAGCGTAGCAGCAAGTAACCAACTTAATGCCAACATAAAAAGAAGTGGTTCTATTATTGAAAGGCGAAAATCTTTAAAAGTTCGTACTGATTTGTCTTTTTACATAGATAGTCTTTGGCGAAATGATAAAGATATAACTAAAGATGTTCCAAACATGAAAATTAATATGTTAAATTTAAGTATTGGGGGCATGTTAATATCTTCTAACTATAATTTAAAAATTAGTGACATTATCACTTTTAATTTTCAATATGAAAAACCTCAAGTAGTTTTATTAAAAGCTAAAATTATAAGAATTGACAAAATCTATGATGAAATTACAAGAAATCTGTCTATTTTAAACTATGGATGTTCTTTTGATAAATTAAGTTCATTTGATGAAGCTGTTATAACTAAATATTTATATGACAGACAGCTTCAATTGTATAGAAATAAATAGGAGTGAACATGAAGAAAACAAAAATTTTATTTATTTTATTTATTATAATTATAAGCTCTTTCAATGTAGTATATGGAGCTGAAAACAAAAATTTAAGAGCTGATTTTACAGTAAAAGATGTACCAGGTACAAATTTTAAGGAAATAACAATAACCCCTTATGACCGTAGAACTGAAATTAAAAGTGATGAAACTAAAACTTATGACATATATTTGCCATCAGGATATTATCTAACTGATAAGAGTGCTTCCTATGTTGCAGACAAAAATGGAACCTATCCCTTTACAGTTTATGATGGAAATTACATAAATACATTTACTTTTAAAATTGATAATATAAATAAAAAAGAAGAAATAAGCAAAAGCGACATTAGCTTTGATTATAGTTTGTTGTACGATTATGAAAAAAATCAAATTATATTTAACATGAAACTTGATAAACTTAGGACTGTAACTATATCCAATGGTAAACCTTCTTCAACAAAGGAATTAAATCATTACATAAAAAATTTAAAAAACAATGTTCCCTATAACCTTAAAGTTACAGTGGATGAGGTGCAATATGACTATAGAATTATTAAATCTGGAGAATTTTATCTATTAATTTCAATTTCTACTGTTAATTATAATGGCTACAGCAGCATTGCAAGCTATAAAGGCTACAATTTTACCAATAATGAAACTTACACCGTCGATCCTCCTCAAGATATTTATGAGGATAATGGAAATTATAATGTATTAGTTAAATCAGCCATTAATCAGCATGTATTTAGTTTTAGTATTACAGGCATTGATTTTAGGAGACCTGCAGTCAGTATTCTACTCTATGACTATGACACCCTTACAATTGAGGCAGAAGACGATTATGATTTAGATTACATTATATCTTTTGATGGAAAATACATTGATATAAGTGGAAAAACTGCTTCTTATAAGCATCCCGTAAAAATTAAATACAATGGACACTATATCTTTACAGTGGTGGACAAAAAAGGTAATCGAACATCAGAGACTTTTGAAATTAAATCAAAATTAAGAGTTCCCAGACGCCTTCACGCAATTGATTTTGATGTCCATAATTACAAAAATACTAAAAATTTATTTAGCAATGTCGGTTTAAAATATGAAAAATCTAATGTTAAAATAAAACATTATGAAAACATTATTTCTGCCTATATGAATGGAAAAAGTCCAAATACATTTAGTCCTGACTCTCCTATTTCAAGAGCAGAGATGACTACTATATTTTGCAGACTAAATGATCTTCCTTATGATGCAAATTCTTATTTGAAAACAAAATTTACAGATATAGATAATCATTGGGCGAAAGATTATATTTCTATGGGCAGCAGTAAAAAATACATTGCAGGTTACAAGGATAAAACATTTAAACCAAATAACAATGTTACTAGAGCTGAGTTTTGCCAAATGCTTACATCTATAAGCACATATAAATCCCTGCTGAATTCTATTCCGGCAACTATAAATATTGAATACAATGATATTAGAGGACATTGGGCTGAAAAAGAAATAATGAAAATAGCAAGCAGAGATTTAATCAGAAGCAACAGCAGTTTTTACCCCGATAAACCTATTACTAGAGGTGAAGTAGTTCATGCCATAAATATGCTCTATGGCTTTAATCCTTCATATTTAGAATTGGAATATATAAATTTATTATATAATAAATACTATAATTTTCAAGATATTAAAAATCATAAGTATTACAATGACATAATAATTTCAGTAGTAGGGATGTACCGAGAAAAAATAGAATAATTTAGGGGGTATTATATGGTAAAAAATTACATGGAAGAAGTAGTTAGAAATCTTCTTAACAACATTTTGAAAACCGACCAAAATTATGACAATATTTGCAAATGTGAGCGATGTTTGGATGATATAATGGCAATAGTCTTAAACAATTTGAAACCTTACTATATTACAACGAAAAAAGGTGAAGTTTATGCCGAGTACACATCTCTTGAAACTCAACTTCAGGTAGAGATAATATCAGAAATTATCAAAGCAATTGAATTTGTATCAACTTCACCAAATCATTAAAAAAATGGGGACGGCAGACTGCGCAAAGGAATTTGCCCTTCCTACCACTAAAATAGTACGTACTACATGTATAGACATTTATTTATTAAAAAAGTTACAATTGTTACAAAAAATTATTAATGGGTATGATATCATATCATACCCATGGATTTTTTTATATTATTATTAAATTTCTGCCAAAAGATTTAATAGTTAAATTTCCAGTAGTGCTTTCAAGTGTTATGGTTCTGCCATAGTTTTTTCCAACATCTTCAGCATAAAGTTTAATTTGGAGTTTTTGCAAAGTTTCTTTTGCTGCTAATATATTCCTTTCTCCAATATTCCCTATAGAAGAGCTTCCTTTTATGTCGAACATTTTAGCTCCTCCTGCTATTTTAGCAATCATTCTGTTTTTTCTGCCTCCTAAATATCCCATTTGTCTGACCATTTCTGTAATTCCCGTATCTGCATATTTAAAAGTATTTTCTTTATCTAAACTATTGTTATATGGTAGCATTATATGAGCCATCCCTGAAATCTTCGCTACTTTATCTATTATACAAATGCCAACACATGAACCTAATGCATATGAAATCAATTTTTCTGGTTCATTTACTATTTTCATATCTGAAATTCCTACTATTACTGCCTGATTCATACATCTAAACCAAACCTATTAAGCAATATTTTTAGGGATGATATACTTGGCAACAGAAGCATATGACTGTATACAGTTTCGTCTTGACAGAAATATTTTTCTTTAATAAAAATAACCTTATCTGCTATTTCGGAAAATTGAGCAGTAACTGCATCTAACAAAGCTCCAGACATATCAATGTTAAGTGATGGAACAGTTATTTCAATTTTCATATTAGTTAACAATGATATTGAGTTTACATATGATGAAACCATTATATTGCCTATTTCAGCTAAAGCAGATAATTCAATGTCTGATATCTCTTCAAAATTATGAAGTTCTGATCCAAGTAATGAATTTAATATTAAGTGAACAAATTCTTTTTTTAATAAAAATAATATTACACCCTCAATATCTCCATCAAAGCTTACTAAAATACCTACCACTACATTTTCGGCTCCTCCTATGGAGTTTATCACTTCATTATAATTTAATAGACTTACTTCTGGTACATTCATTTCTATACGTTTTGAAAGCATTTGAGAAAGTGATGTAGCAGCATTACCTGCTCCAATATTGCCTATTTCCTTTAAAACATCTATATGAATTTCATTTAAATCCATTGCTTTTCACTCCAATCTATCTATATTAAAGAAAATCAGTTACAAATTTAAATCTCCAGGATTTAGCGGAACAACTGATATATAATTTCCATCATTGTATATTTTGCAATGTGATAAATCCTCTCTAACCCTATATTTCATCCAACCGATACTTATTCTTGTATTAGAATACATAATTCCTTTGCAGATAATTCTATGATCTGTAATATTATCAGTTATTGTAATTTCTTTTAACTGTCCTTTTATTTTACTAATTTCATTGTTTATTCTAATTTTTGACAATAGTATCTGTTTTATAAAAGTGTTCTTATTATCATTTAATTGTAAGCTTAAAATTAAATCTTTTTTTTCTTCATATTCTTTCAATTCATTATTTTTTAAAGCTAACCTTTTTTCTAATTCTCTATTACTTTTTATTTTTTGTTCAATTTGTTTTTGTTCTTCTTGGTATTTAGTTAAATCAAGCACTAAATTAGTTTCAATATTGGTTCTACTACCTATTGTTTTAGCATAAATTAATTTTTCAGCCTGACTTACTCCACCGATTATTGCAGCCATAGCTCCTCTTAGAATTATTGATTCCCCCGCCTTTACATTGCTGTTTATTAAAGCGTCTGCATAAATGCATTTATCAGAAATAATTGTGGCATTTTCAATATATTTGCTAGTTATATTTCCTTTGGATATTATACTTCCTTTACCCATGCCATTCATACCTTTGCTTATTACCACATCACCATCACAATTGATATATGCCCCTTCAACCATTCCTCTAATTTTTATATTCCCTTTAACCGTAACTGAAAAACCTTCTTTTACATCTCCGCTAATAATTACATCCCCAATAAAATCTATGTTCCCTGTTGAATTATCCACATTACTAACTTTATATACGTTTTCTACATAGACTTTTTCATTTTTAAATTCAACACAACCATCAGTGCTTGCTAAAAGCTTGAATCCGTCTTTAGAAATATATGTATTTTTTCCATAGTTAAATGATGCATCTCTACCTTTTACATATCTTATAGTTTCACCATAAACATCTATTCCATCCTCTCCCAATTGTGGCGGTATAATATAACATAAAAGATCATCCTTCTTTACATTTATAATGTTGTTTAAATTTCTAAAGTCTATTGTTCCATCTAGATTTTCTTCAAATCTTTTTTCTTTTGATACATCAAAATTATAAACAACTTCTGCATCTTTACCGTCAATTGGCTCCTTACCACAAGCAGCTACAAATTCTTTAGCATATTCTTTTTTTGTACAGTAAACCTTTATGTCATCATTTTTTATACCATAAACAATGTTTTGTTCATCTAAATACTGTAAGATTTCTTCATAATCAACCTCTGCTTCTTTGTCTATAAGTTCTATTCTTAAATACACTTTTAATTTATTTGCAGAAACAAGGTGGTTTATTTTATATTTTGGCTGATCTGCTAGAATTAAATTTTCATTTATACTATCCATAACAACCTTCTTTTTATAATTATTTTATCTAACCTTTCAATGAATTAATAGTTTGTTCTATTTCATCAGCTGTTTGTATTATTCTTGAGTTTAACTGAAAGGCTCTTTGAATATTAATTAAATCAACCATTTCTTCAGAAATTTCCACATTTGAAGTTTCTAAAAATCCTTGTAATACTTTTGAATTTTCATGTAAATTATATTCTGTTTCTTCATTTATGCTATATAAATTATATCCTGCTTGTACTAATTTATTGTTATTATCAAATACAAAAACGCCAATTTCAACATTATCCATATAATTTATACTTTCTATATCACTTTCTATATCGGTATAATTCTCTAAAATTATAGGCTCTTCATCCCTATTTAAAACGTATCCTCCTTGATATGTCAGATAGTTTTCATCATCTATATTTGAAACTTCAAAGCTTCCACCCCTAGTAAACATAATTTTATCTTCAAATTGTACTGCAAAAAATCCTTCACCATTTATTGCATAATCTGTATTTACTCCCGTATGGCGGGCAGCTCCTTTACTAAACACCTGAGATACTTTATTTAATTTAGAGCCACTACCTGATATTAACTGTGTGTTAACTCCTTCAACACCTCTAATATTCGTATACATTAAATCAGAAAAGCTTGCTTTAGATTTTTTGAATCCTTCTGTTTGAATATTTGCCATATTATTAGAAATTACATCTAAATACTTTTGATTGCTAATGGCAGAATTTGTTGCGGTGTAATATGCTTTAATCATAATGATCTCCTATTTTACTATCCTATTTTCCCTATTTCATTTACAGCTTTTTCATTTACCATATCGTATATTTTAAGAGCTTGAGCTGCTGTCTGCAGTGCTCTTTGAGATGACATGATATCTGTAAGTTCTTTAGTTAAATTAACATTTGATTTTTCAATCGTTTTATTTAATATAACAGGATTTTCTATTAAATTTCCTTCAACATTTGAAATAAACATACCTTCTCCGTATTTGTTTAAACTTTCATAGTTATCAAAATCAAATACATGAATTTTATCTACTATTTCCTCATCAACTATTATACTTCCGTCTTCTGCAAAATCGAAATTATTAGTGCCTATAAATATGTCACCAAACTCTCCCTGAACTCTGCCTGCACCTTCAAGAAATAAATAACCGTCTTTATCAACACTGAAGCTTCCATTTCTCGTATAGGATATTTGATTGTTAACATCAATTGCAAAAAATCCTGAACCTACAATAGCAAAATCTGTTGATACTGCAGTTTCTTCTAATGCTCCTTGGGAATGATATGTATTATTTTCTGTTACGGTTCTAATTATAGAAACATTATTTAAAGGTTCTGCTTTTTCATGTATGCCTTTTTGTTTATATTTATTAATAAATAAGCTACCAAAATTTGACGTTACTGCTTGTTCTCTTTTGTAACCAGGAGTATTTAAATTACCGATGTTATTACTGGATATATCTATTTTTCTTTGTTGTGTCAACATACCTGATGCTAATGTATAAAATCCCCTTGACATATCATCACCTCTTCAAATAATTCTTTATGTTTTTACCTAATTTATGCAATGCTGCAGTATGTATTTGAGAAACTCTTGAATTGCTTATGTTCATAATTTCTGCAATTTCCTTAAGTTTAATTTCTTCCTTATAATAAAGAGAAATAACCAACTTTTCTTTATCATTTAAATTATTGATGCTATCAGATAACACTTTATGCAACTCCTTATCTTCCATTTCCTGTTCAGGTAAGTTAAAAGGATTTAAGGTTACATTGTTTCTTATGCTAGCTTCTCCCAATAATTCTTCAAAGGAAAGTAAACTGTTGCCATAAGCGTTATTAATAATTTGGTTATATTCATTAATATCTATTTTAAGGTACTCTGCTACTTCGCTATCCTTTGGATCTCTGCCAAGTTTATTTGACAATAATACTTCAGCGTCTTTGACGATTTTGTAATCACTTTTTACCTTTCGAGGTATCCAGTCTTGTTTTCTTACATAATCAATTATTGAGCCTTTTATCCGAATAGAAGCATAGGTTTCAAACTTAATATTTTTAGAAATATCATACTTCTCAATAACATCCATGAGGGCTATAATTCCTTCATTTACTATATCCTCAACGTCTCCGTATTGCTGATATATACTTCTAAACTTCAAAGCGATAATTTTAACTAAATAGCTATATTTTTCAATTATTTTGTTTCTAATTTTAATATCCCTTGAAGCATAATATTGTTCCCATAATTCATTATCAGTAACCACAGTCTGATATTTTTCAGATAAAATCATATGCATCACTCTTTTCTTTTAAATTGCTATATTGCCTAGTGCCTGTATTTGAACAGAATTATCTATTTCATTAAATGACAATACAACTGCCTTTGGATAAAATTGATCTAACAACTTTCTAAAATAACCCCTCACAAAAGGTGAGGTAAGAATTACAGGTATATTTATTTCATTTTTTAATTTATTTATTTGCTCAATTAACTGAGTCACTAATTTTTGCATTATTTCAGGATCAAGAGATAAATATGAACTTCTATCACTTTTGCTTATGGAATTTATAATTAACTTTTCAACATCAGTACTTAATGTAATAACTTTTATTTGTCCAGCTTCTGACCACTTGTGAGTAATGGTTCTTTTTAAGGATTGACGTATATATTCTGTGAGGGTTTCTGTATCCTTTACAGATGTTCCATAATCGCTTATTGTTTCTAAAATAGTTTCCATGTCCTTTATTGGAATTCCTTCTTTTAATAAATTACCTAGTATTTTTTGAAGATTTCCTGGGGAAACAATACTTGGAACAACTTCTTCCACTAACATTTCATTTGTCTTTTTCAAATTACTTAATAATTGATTTAAATCTTGTCGTGATAATAGTTCATGAGCATGTGTTCTAATAACTTCTGACAAATGAGTTATTAAAACAGACAATGGATCTATTACGGTATAACCATATATTTCGGCCAATTCTTTTTTATCTTTTGTAATCCATCTGCTTGGTATGCCATATGCAGGTTCTATAGTTTCAATACCGTCAACTACTCCCGTTAAATTTCCAGGATCAAGGGCAAGATAATAATCCACCAATATTTCGCCCTTGGCTACTTCTTCACCCTTAAGCTTTACAGCATATTCATTAGGATTAAGATATCCGTTATCTCTCAATCTCACCGAAGGAATTACCATCCCCATTTCCTGAGCAAATTGCCTCCTAAACATTACCACCCTATCTATGAAATTACCGCCACTTGATTCATCAACTAAGGGAATTAAACTGTAACCGACTTCCATTTCAACGGGATCCACTTGAATAAGCTCATATATATTGTCAATGTTTTTGTAATAATCTTCTTCTGAAACAGGTTCAGCTACAAAAGGCTCATCTAATGGATTTTTTTCATCTACACTATATTTGACATTTGCTTTTAATAATCTGTTTCCTAAAAATATTAATAATGTTCCAAAGATTATTACCTGTAATTTAGGAAATCCGGGCAATACTGCCATGAATAATACAACTATTCCTGATATTATTAAAACTAGAGGCTGTGATTTTATTTGATTAGTTAAATCAACATTCAAACTAGACTCTGATGCTGCCCTTGTAACTATCATGCTCGTTGCTGTTGATATTAAAAGTGCGGGAATTTGGGATACTAATCCATCTCCAACTGTTGATATAGAATAAGTTTGTAAAACTTGTGAAAATGTTGATCCCCCTTGAACAATGCCTATAATTATACCGCCAATAAAATTTATACCAGTTATAACTATAGACATGATGGCATCACCCTTTACAAACTTCGTTGCCCCATCCATGGCACCGTAAAAGTCAGATTCTCTCTGTACATTACTACGCCTTTTTTTCGCTTCCTGTTCAGTAATAATACCTGAACTTAAATCTGCATCAATGGCCATTTGTTTGCCTGGCATTGCGTCTAATGTAAATCTTGCAGTAACTTCTGCAACTCTTTCTGCACCTTTTGTAATAACAATAAATTGCACTAATACTATAATTAAAAATATTATAAATCCTACTACTGCATTGCCTTGTAAAACAAAGTTCCCAAATGTAGCTATTACTGCTCCAGCATAACCATTATTGGTTAAAATCAATCTTGTAGACGATACATTTAACGACAATCTAAATAATGTAGTAATTAACAACAGTGAAGGAAATACAGAAAACTCCAAAGATTCTTTTATATACATTGTTGTCAGTAAAACAATTATTGATATGGCAATATTTATAATAAGCATTAAATCCAGCAAAAAAGCTGGCAATGGGATTATTATCATAAGAATTATCGTTATTATAAATAAAGAAATTGAATTATTTAAGATACTTTTCATTATTACTTTCCTTTTTCATTAATCCTATAAACCCAAGCCAATATTTCTGCTACAGGCTCATAATATTCTAATGGTATTTCATGATTTAACTCTGAATTATCATACAATGCCCTGGCTAAAGGTACATTTTCTATTATATTAATTTTGCATTCTTTTGCTTTTTCAATTATTTTCATGGCTATATTATCCTTACCTTTTGCAACAACTATTGGAGCATTATCCTTATTAATATCATATTTTATTGCTATGGCAAAATGGGTTGGGTTTCTAATTATTACATCGGCATCAGGTACTTGCTGCATCATTCTAGACATTGAAATAGCTCTTTGCTTTTCCTTAATTTTACCCTTAATGTGAGGATCTCCTTCTATTTGTTTGTATTCTTCTTTCACTTCCTGTTTAGTCATTTTAATATTCTTTTCATATTCCCACCATGAATATAAAAAATCAAAAGCCGAAATAACTAAAAATGCAATAACAACACTTTTCACTATTGACATTATGGATGAAAAAACAAACTGTATTCCTGCCATTAAATCAATAAAAACTAATTTAGGAATTTGAAACAAATTATCTATAATTGAAGAATAAATAATATATCCTAATATTCCTATCTTAATTAAATTTTTTATAACTTCCACCATAGAACGAATTGAAAACATTCTCTTAATTCCTGATAGCGGATTTAACTTTGAAAATTTGAACTTGATATTTTCCTGGGAAATTAAAAATCTAGTTTGTGATCCTGTAAATACTACGGAAATCATTATTATTGCAGCCATCAAAATACCTGAACTTGTAAATATAGTAAATGCAATATCTTTAAATAACTGTACAATAAACGTATCATTAATAATATATGTATCCTTCATAAGGTAAATGTATTTGTATAACACATTGCTTACATATTTATAAATATGGGGTGTCCAAATTCCCAATATAATAAATGATATTGCAATTGTTCCTACAGTTACAACATCCTTACTTAATAGTACATTTCCTTTTTTTCGTTCATCCCGCCTTTTTTTGGGGGAGGCTTTTTCTGTTTTATTTTCACCAGCCATAACATACCTTCTACTTATTTTTTTATTGTGTCATCTCGAAAAATAGTAAAGTGTCTCATTATGGAATGAAGATTCTTCATCTGCATCTCATAATGACAGAGAAGTTAAGCTTTTTTCTATTTGTTCAAACATCAAAGTTATAGTATTATCAATGAATGTTGAAAATGTAGGAACCAATATTAATAAGGCTAGCAAACCTACAACAATTTTAAGTTGAATGTTAACTGAAAATACTTGTATTTGAGGTATAGCCTTCATTAAAATACCGATTCCAGCTTCTAACATAATTTCAATTGCAATTATTGGCATTGATAGTTTTAATGATAATATTAATATTTGTTGAAATATTTCAACCATGTTATAAAACAAATCCTTATGAATAATAAAATTTCCAATATTAATTAATTTACATGAAGTAATAAATATCTTTATGAGATTTATGTGTCCGTTTCCAATAAAAAATATTAAAATCAATATTATATTTAAAAAACTTCCTATTAAGCCCATGGAAATGTTACTGCTTGGATCATATATTTGAGACATTGACATTCCTATTTGCATTCCAATTATTTCTCCACTTACTACAATTGTACTGAAAAATAAATTCATAATATAGCTTATTAAATAACCTATAAAAATTTCTTTTATAATCAATACTATATATTCAATTATTGAATATACACCTAAATTTGCTTCAGGAGGCAATATGCCATATATTATTATAGCTAAAAATAAGGTCATTAATGTTTTAAGTAACACTGGCAAGCTTCCTCTGCCAAATACTTGATTAAAAAACACGCATCCGCTCATTCTAGCCAATATCAATAAGAAATATGTAAAATCTCCTAAAAATGTCATCTACAATCCTCTTTAATATATTTTAATAATAATTCGCATAAAATATTTCCCTTGAAGCGAATTAATAAATACTGTTTTCCTATTTCTCGGACAAATATTTGTCCGATTTTTAGATTAATACAGTATAAGCATCAAATCAAATATGTAATAAGTAAAATCAGACATTACTTCCATCATCCAAGGACCTAAAACTATTAATAAAATTGCAGTTATAAACAATTTGGGAACAAAGGTCAATGTCTGTTCATGTATTTGTGTTGCTGCCTGAAAAATAGCAATTATCAAACCTATTATCATACTAAAAATCAATACGGGAGCACCAACTTTTATTGCGGCTCTTGCGGCGGCTTGCATAACTTCCATTACCAATGAATTACTCATTTCGTTTTCCCCTAAAAATTAAATGTGGTAATCAATGTTTTAAACAACAGTGACCATCCATCAACTATTACAAATAACAATATTTTGAAAGGCATGGATATCATAACTGGTGGCAACATCATCATACCCATAGACATAAGAACACTTGATACAATCATATCTATAATGAGAAATGGTATGTATAGCAAAAATCCTATTATAAATGCTCTTTTCAACTCACTTGTTACAAAGGATGGAATAACTATTGTAATAGGCAAATCTTCCACGTTTTCCAAATTAGTTATTTCTTCATCATTGGCCATATCAGCAAACATTTTTAATTCATTTTTTCCAGTCTGCTTTAGCATCCAAATTTTTATAGGCTGTGAGGCTTTATCATAAAAATCTTCTTGGGTTATTTCTTCATTTTTATATGGTTCATAAGCTTCTGTATTTATTTCATCTATTACGGGAGACATAATGAACAGTGTTAAAAATATAGCTATAC
>JAQVWY010000158.1 GCA_028709465.1 Tissierellia bacterium
TGACGGAACAACAATTAAAAATGTCTCTCTGAAAACAATGAGAGAATATTCATTTATGATTCCTGAAAATATTGATGAGCAGAAACGTATTGCTGATGTTTTGAGTGCTTTGGATGATAAGATAGAGGTAAATAATAAGATTAATGAGAACCTTGAAGCACAAGCACAAGCAATATTTAAGCAGTGGTTTGTGGATTTTGAGTTTCCGGATTCAGAAGGCAAACCATATAAAACAAATGGAGGAAAATTTATTGATTCAGAATTAGGAGAAATCCCAGAAGGGTGGAAGGTAGGAAAAATAAGAGATATTGTATTATCAACTATTGGGGGAGATTGGGGAAAAGAACAAAAGATAGATAATTATATTTCTGAAGTATATTGTATTAGAGGTGCAGATATTAATGATATAATAAAAGGGAATAAAGGTAAAATGCCTACAAGATTTATATTAGAAAAGAATTATAATTCCAAGAAATTAGAAGCAAATGATATTGTAATAGAAATTTCAGGAGGAAGTCCAACACAATCAACTGGAAGAGTAGCATTAATAACAGATGCATTACTAAATAGGTATGATAAATCAATGATTTGTACTAATTTTTGTCGAGCAATAAAACCATTAGAAAATTATTCATATTTTATTTTTTATTATTGGAGATACTTATATGATTTAAATACAATGTTTTCTTATGAGAATGGTACAACTGGAATAAAGAATTTAGATATAAATGGAGTTTTAGATAATGAGAATGTAGTATTACCAAATATTGAGTTGTTAAATTGTTTCAATAATTATGTATTGAATATTATGAAAACAATATTTAATAATGGATTAGAATCAGAAAATCTTTCGGAGATTAGGGATAGTTTATTGCCTAAATTGATGAGTGGAGAGATTAGGGTATAAATTTAAAATAAAAAAGTTATTAATAAAATGTTTAAGCTATGAGAATAGACAGAATAGAAATTGAAAATTTTAGATCAATAAAATCTGAGGTAGTAAAATTTGATCATAATTGTTTAATACTCCTTGGGAAAAATGAGGCAGGGAAAAGTAATGTTTTAAAAGCTATAGCTGCCGTTTTTGGGAAATACAAAGTAACAATAAAAGATAAAAGAAAGAAAATAAACAATGAAAAAATTAATGACTCATATATTCATGCAGTTATAAAAAATTCACAAGAAGACATTGCTGAGATTTTGGAAATTATACAAAATAAATATTCAAATACAGAATTGATTGAATTTGATAATGAATTGGATTTAAAGCAATATGTTAATAAATATTTCAATGAATTTTTAATTAGAATTTTAATAAATGATCAAGCAAAAGCTATTGTCAGTTATTGGAAACATAAAAATCCTTCAAAAATTAGAGAAATATATTTATCTAGTAATATGTTTGATACTTTAGATAATAGTGGAATATTTCAAGATAATGAATCCATAAATTTAATAATTTTTGATGCAATTAAAACACTATACAATAACAATCCTTTTAAATGTAATTATTGGAAATATGATAGTACATTATTACTCCCAAATAAAATAGTTATCAAAGATTTTATTACTGATCCAGATAGCTGTGAAGGTTTATACAATATCTTTAAAATGTGTAATCGATCAGTTATTAAAAAAGAATTTGATGAAGCTTTAGCTCAAGATGGAGATTATTATAATCTTTTAGACCAAATTTCAAAGGAAGTAACAAGAATATTTCAAAAGAAATGGAATGATTTTAAGGAAACAAAAATAGAATTATTACCAGATGGGCAAGAAATATCAATTAAGGTAACTAATAAAACAAAGTATTCTTTTGAAGATAGAAGTGATGGATTTAAGAAATTTATATCTGTTCTATTAATGCTTTCTACAAAATCAATTGCAGATGAAATTGGAGAAAAAGATATAATATTAATTGATGAGCCAGATCAAAGTTTATATCCAACAAGTGCGAGGTATTTAAGAGATGAATTATTAAGAATAAGTGAAAAATCTATAGTTATTTATTCCACACATTCTCAATATATGATTGATTCAAATTGTATTGATAGACATTTGATAGTTGAGAAAAAAAATGATACTACTACTTTGCAAAGACAAGATGTTAATTCACCATTTTGTAATGATGAATTATTAAGAAATGCTATTGGAGTAAGTATTTTTGAATGTATCAAAGAAAAGAATATAATTTTTGAAGGGTGGCTTGACAAAGAGTTGTTTGAAAAATTCTGTTCTGATAAAAAAACAAAAGACTATGCCAATTATGGAATAGTTTACCTTCATGGAATATCAGGAGTTGAGACTATAGTTCAATTATTAATATTAGCAAAGAAAAAGTTTGTTATTGTTGCAGATTCAGATAAAGCATCTAAAGATAAAAGGAAAGATTTTGAAGAAAAATATCCTGAATATAAATATAATTGGATAGGATATGATGATAGTGTTAAAAATATATCTACGATGGAAGATTTTTTCGCAAGTCAATATATTGAAAAAATAATAAAGGAAAATGGATATAATGACTATGAGTATAACGATAAAAAAAATGCTATAGAAAATATTGAGAAAGCAGTTAATAATAATAAAGATGAAAAGCAAAAGATTAAATGTAAATTAATCGAAAGTTATGGTAAGGATAAAATTATTACTGGATATGATACTTTTATTAATGTATTGAAGGAAAAAATACAAAATCTTTAATATTAATTATTAATAGTTTATTTAGAAGATACATGATAACTGATTTTCTATATAAATAAGAATAAAATAATCTAATGAGAATTGGAAAATAAACCACTGCCTATGTCTTTTAAGGAATGTAATTTTGAGAATGCAATTTTAGAGATATTCAGGGATGAGCTTGGGTATGAGTATTTTTATGCTCCTGATGTTGATAGGGAATATCATTCTCCTTTGCATGAGGATTTGTTGATTGGTTGTTTATGTGATATTAACTCTTCTTTACCACAGGAGGCTATTAATGAAGCTGTTTATAAATTAAAGAATTTTGAAACAGGGTCTTTATTGCAGAAGAATATCAGGTTTATGGAATATCTTCAGAATGGGGTAGAAGTTAATTATTATGATGGGAAAG
>JAQVWY010000081.1 GCA_028709465.1 Tissierellia bacterium
AAAGGTAATAAAAACATTAAAAGTGATTTAGCCAAAATGATTATTCCTTTAATAATAGTTGTAGTAGTTCTATTTATAGGCAAGAAATTAACGAACTTTTTTGGCGGAGATTTACAAGAAGTTTCTGGTGATATAAACGGAGCAACAAATGAAGATTCGATCCCTGAAGCGGATACTAATAACCCTAATGAATCTGAAAATGGTAGAGTTGATTCTACTAGCAAATATTTCAACAATGAATTAATAAATAAGGTTAATTATACTGGTAAAACAGCTGAAATAGATGAAGAAATTTATGTGGAAGGATATAAATCACTTTTAATAAATAATGAAAGTGAAGATAAAATTAAATCATTATTTGCATCAGTAGACTTTACAGACCCTAACTATAGCTATCTATTAAAACAGCAAATTGGT
Organism: Tissierellia bacterium; assembly: GCA_028709465.1. GTDB lineage: Bacteria > Bacillota > Clostridia > Tissierellales > Sedimentibacteraceae > Sedimentibacter. The sequence continues at coordinate 418 of JAQVWY010000081.1, forward strand.
ATATCAGCTAAAATTAAATCAGAAACTGATCTTTCAGCCCTAATAGTTTTAGAAGCATATAAGGATGAAAATCTTGCATCAACATTTCATACTAAAGTGGAGATATTAAATGATATGTGGTCACAAACACATATTCCAATTAATGTTACAAATGCTGACTTTCTTAATATATATATTGAGTATGATGGAAAGAATAAAGTATGGGTTGATTCGCTGTATATTGACGTTATTAAATAATATACTATATCGTTTTATTAGTAACAATAAGGTTCCTAAAAAAGCAAAAATTTTTTGGGGTTCCTTATTATTTTTTAATATTTTAAGAAAATTATATTTTTGTAGAACTTTTATCATATTAATTACGTCTAATTATTATGTGTATTTTTATGGATATTATGTTCAAGTGAGGTGGAATATGGAAATTATTAAAATGGAAGGAATCTCTAAACTATATAAGTCAGGTCAAATACAAGTTGAAGCATTAAAAGATATTAATTTAACAATAATTGAAAAAGAATTTGTTTCGATTATGGGGCCTTCAGGTTCAGGGAAATCAACCTTGCTCAATGTTATAGGGTGTCTAGATCATGCGTCTAAAGGATCTTATGAACTATCTGGGAAAAGTGTTGATAAGTTAAATGATTCTAAAATGTCCGAAGTAAGAAATGAATTTATAGGCTTTGTGTTTCAGAACTTTCATTTACTTCCTAGAATGTCAGCATTAAAAAATGTAGAGATACCATTGATTTATAGGGGGTTAGGAACAAAAATGCGAAGAGAGCTTTCTGAAAATGCCTTAAAGCTTGTAGGACTTGAAGACAGGATGGGTCATCTTCCATCACAATTATCAGGAGGTCAGCAGCAAAGAGTTGCAATTGCAAGAGCAATAGTTGGCAATCCATCTATTATACTTGCTGATGAGCCAACTGGTGCATTGGATACGAAAACAGGTAATAAAATTATGGAATTATTCGTTCAATTAAATGAAAACAAAAATATGACAATAGTTCAAGTAACACATGAGGAAGATGTTGCAGAATATGGCAGCAGAATTGTAAGATTGGTTGATGGTGAAATAGTATCAGATGAAAGACAAAGCAGGAGGGAAAAAAATGTTTAAAAAAGTTATTTCAATTGTTATTGTATTAGCATTAGTATTTGTTGGAGGGTTTTTTACTGCCAAGCAATTAGTTCCAGATTCTACTGTTACTTCAAATGTTCCTAAATACTCCACTAAATCTGTTATAAGGGGAGATATAAAGCAAGGTGTTGATATAACTGGTCAGCTTAATGGAAACTGGGGAGGTTCTATTGCGGCACCAAAACCAGAAGGAATAACAGATTCAAATGGAAGTCCTGTATCTGTAACTTATGTGGTTGAAGAAGTTTTTGTAGAATCAAATGATATGATTAAAAAAGGAAGTAATTTAGTTCGATTATCTACACAAAATCTAGGAGAAATAATTGATGAGTTAAATAATAAAATAAATAGTAAGCAAGATGAAATTAATGCAGTTAATAAAGAAATTGATACGAAAATAAAGGCCTTAGGCAAAAAAATTAATAAAGATATAAATAGCATTGATGAAGTTAATCCTTATGATGGTATAGTTATATCAACTCCTATTAAAGGCAGATTAATTGATTTTAGAGTTGAAGAAGGTGAAAGGGTAGAGGATCCTAATATTGCTACTATAATTGATGATAGTACAGTGAAAATATCATTTAAGGTAAATACATATGAATATAGTAATTTGAAAGTTGGTCAAAAAGTGTTATTACAATACAGTAGAATTACGGAAAAAGAAGGTATTGTAAATGCTTTTGAAGGATTATATCCTGGTACAATATCTAAATTAAATGCTAATGCTGTTCCAAATTCAGATGGAATTACTTATGTTCACAATGGGGTTATTATAGCTGAAAATCCCGGATTAGTTCAGAAAGGCATGTCAGTTGCAATTAATTTAGAAAATGAGGGAAAACCTTCAACAGCACTAACATATAGAGGTACTGTAGGTTCCTATGGCAATGAGAAAAAAATATATTCAACTATTTATTCAGATAGCGATAGTACAGCTATAATTGCTACTGAAGTACCTGTAAGTGAAAATGAATTTGTTGAAGAAGGCGAAATTTTAGTTAGAATAGCTGGAAATGATGTTACTGAATTAATTCAAAAAGACATTGACAGTATCAAATCAGAATATGATAAAATTCGAATTAAGAATGAAGAAATCAGAGAATTAGAAAGAAGAATGGAAAAAGCATTTGATTTAACTAATAAATTGTTAGTTACAGCACCTATGGATGGAATGGTTTCCTATGTTAATTATAGAGTAGGAGATACTATTACGGCTTCTGAATCTAGCGATCAATGGTCACTACAATTAGTAGATATGTATAATACCAGTGAAATGTATATTTATACAACAGTTTCTGACTTGGATGTTTTGTATATAAGACAAGATGCTCCAGTAACTATTACTGTAGATGCACTTCCAGGGGAAATTTTTGAAGGAAAGGTAATGAATTTAAATCAATATACAGATAGAGAAGGAAAAACTGTATATAATGTTCAAATAAGCGTAGTGGGCAGAGAAGGATTAAGACCAGGTATGAACACTAATTGTTTCGTTGATTCGGGAGAATCATTAGATACACTATTAGTACCTATAGAGGCAGTGTTTGAAGAAGATAACAAACAAAAGGTTGAAGTTTTAACTGATAGTGGAGAAATAGAGGTAATTGAAATAGAAGTAGGTTTAATGAATGATAAACAGGTAGAAGTGTTAAGCGGTCTTGAAGAAGGACAGCAAGTTGTCACTGGCAGCACAAAAGATTTGATGCCTAGCGAATCAGTACAACAGAATGATTCAATTCTACCGCAAACACAACCAGAAACATCCGAATCAGACGAGATAAAAACAAATGATCTATAAGGGGGAGTTGAAATGCAAAAAAAAGGGAAAATAGTCTCTCTTTTAGTTAGATTGAAGTTTTCTGCTCAAATGGCATTAAATGGGATTACTTCTAATTTATTAAGAACATTCCTAACAGTTTTAGGTATTGCAATAGGTGTGGCAGCAGTTGTCAGTTTAATGGGTATAGGTGAAGGAGCTAGAAAATCAATTGTTGCACAATTTGAAAGCTTAGGTGAAAATGTTATTGTAATAAAATCAAATACTGAAACGGTAAGATTTGAAACTGAAGAAGCAGAAGAATTGCCTGAAAGAGTAACAGGAATTGAATATGCAACTCCTGTTGTATATCAAGAAAAAACTCCTATAAGGTGGAGAAGAGAAGAAAGTGAAATGGATATAGTTGGAGTTAACCAAAATTATCCTCTAATAAAAGATCATAAAGTTGTTTCAGGCAATTTTTTCACATCCTTACATGTTAAACAGAGATCTCCTGTTGCTGTTCTTGGTTTTAATGTTGCAAATTCATTGTTAAATGGAAGAAGCCCAGTAGGTCAAATATTAAAAATTAATGGACTCAATTATAGAGTGGTAGGAGTGCTGGCGGAAAAAGGTAAAGGAAAGGGTGATGGTATTGATAATAAAATATTAATTCCATATACCTCTGCATTAAAAATAGCAGAAAAAAAGGATGTAGAAGAAATATGGGCTAAATCTAATAGCTCTGAAGATGCTGAATTAGCAATGGTTCAGCTTGGAAGAATTTATAAAAGGAAAGTAGGAATTGGAGGGAATATAGTACCAGCTAATGGGTCAGAAGAACCTGCACCTGGTGAAGGTACAGATGAGACTATTGATGAACCATTAGAGCCTGTTGAACCAGAAAAGCCAGAAAACCCAGATAAAGAGAATGTTTTTAAAAAGGGTGAGGAACCTTTAACTATAACAAGCTTAAATAATCTTGTAAAAGAAGCAGATCAAGCAAATAAAATCATGACTGTTTTGCTGGGAGGAATTGCTGCCGTATCCTTATTAGTTGGTGGTATAGGCATTATGAACATCATGCTCGTTGCTGTTACTGAAAGAACCAGTGAAATTGGTGTTAGGAGAGCATTAGGAGCAAAACAGGAAGATTTATTGATTCAATTTTTGCTGGAAGCTGTTTATGTAAGTATTATAGGATGTATATTAGGTATAATTTTAGGGGCATGGGCTGTAACTGTAGTATCTAGATATGGTCTTAATGCTATCGTAAGTATGCAATCAATTAAAATTGCAATTGGTGTTGCTTTGTCTTCTGGAGTATTATTTGGAGTTTATCCAGCAATAAATGCATCATCATTGCCTCCAGTAGAAGCTTTGAAAAGATCATAATAGGGGGACTAATTTTGATAGATAGATTTTTTGTAGAAAGGTTAATATATTCATTTTTAATATTTTTTATCTTTCTAATTTTTAAAAATTTTTTTACAAAAATATTTATTAAATTAATAAAAAAATTAGCTTATAAATATGATTTTAGAATTGTATCGTTAATGGTAGATTCATTGGAAAAACCATTAAAGAATTTCTTTATATATACTGGTATTTATTGTGCAACTTATATGTTACCATTTAGCACTGATATATCAACATTTATTTATAAGATTTTTAGAACATGTGTAATAATTACTATTACTCAATGTTTGTTAAATATTGTAACTGCATATGAAATAGTTCTTAATAGCAATGTAATAAATAATCGAAATAAACCAGTACTAAAAACTTTATTTCCAATTATATATAAATTTACTAAAGTATTAATTATTATATTAGCAGTTGTAATAATTGCTGCTGAATTTGATTTAAAACAATTAAATAGCATACTAGCAGGTATTGGTATAGGAGGAGCTGCAATTGCTCTGGCTTCTCAAGATCTAATTAAAAATTTCTTTGGCGGGTTTGTTGTTCTTGCTGATAAATCATTTAATGTGGGAGATTTTATTAATGTTGATTCAAATGAAGGTACAGTTGAAGAGTTAGGTATAAGAAGTACAAAAATTAGAACGTTAAATCAAGAAATAGTTTTTGTACCTAATTCCAAATTTACTGATAGTCCTGTTATAAATTATTCAAAAAGAGAAGCAAGAAGAGTAAGTTTTATCGTTGGAGTTACTTATGATACATCATCTGAAAGTATTAAAAATATAATACAAAAAATTAAATCTGTGATTGATTTAAATCCAATGGTAAAAGAAAATTCATCTCTTGTTAAATTTGATAATTTTGGTCAAAATTCATTAGAAATATTAATTCAATACGTAATAAAAACAGCAGATTATAATATATATATGGATGTAAAAGATAAATTGAATTTTAATGTGATGGAATTGTTTGAAGAAGAAGGGATTTCCTTTACATTGCAAAGAGTCAGTGTGTATATGAATGAAAATAAGTGAGGAATTCCTCACTTATTTTACTTTAAGAGCATATTTTTTGCAAGTTCAATGCATTCCTCACCCTTATTTAAGATGGTTCCAGTACCTTGAATTAAATAATTGTTTCCGCCGCCTTTTGCATCCAACTTTTCTTTTAAATTATTAAATAATTCTATAATATTATAATTAATATTTTTTGACTGTCCTAAACATAAAGCACAAGATGAATCTGTTCCGCCAAAAAGTATTGCTATATGGTTTTTTTCTTCTATTATTTTTGAACAAATAAACCTTAAGTCTTTCATATCTGTATCTTGTAATTCTTGAAAAATGAATTTTACATCATTTTTCACATATGCATTTTCTTTTAACTCATTAACTATGTAATCATTTATTTTCTTTTGTAATGAAGAAATACTTTTCTTTAAATCTCTATTTTCTTCTTTAATCTTAATAAAATTGTCGTAAACCATATCGCTTCTGCATGTTAATAATGTTGATAAACTAACTAATTCTTTGTAACTAGACATATAGTTTAACAAGGCTCTTTTGCCACATAAAAATTCTACTCTTGTACCTGATTTATATTTTTCAGCTTTAATAATTTTTATTATACCAATTTCACCAGCATTATTAACGTGAGTACCTCCACAAGCTATTAAATCGCAATCTTCGATTTTTATTAATCTAAATGATTCTAATTCTAATGATGGTGGCTTTCTTAAGTTTTGTTTAAGCACTTCATCTTGAGAGAAGGTTTTTGCTTTTATGGTTTTATTTGCATATATGATTTTGTTAGCATGCAATTCTACATTTTCAATCATTTCTTCATTTAATTCAATGTTTAAGTCTATAGTTGTATAATTTGAACTTAAATGGAAGCCTACAGTTTTTCCATTGTATAATTTATCGAAATAAGCAGATAAAATATGCTGCCCAGTATGTTGTTGCATATGGTCAAATCTACTTTCGAATTCAATGTTTAAATTAACTTTTCCTTTTAATGGTTTCGAAACAACATGAATTATTTCATTATCTTTTTCAAATACATTTAATACCTTTATGTTGTTTATAGTTCCTTCGTCTTTTGGCTGCCCTCCTGACATGTGAGGATAAAAAATAGTTTGATCTAATATTATTTCATATAAATCATTGTTCTTATTACAGCTTATAACATTTGCATCTAAATTTGTTAGATAAGAATTTTTCTGATATATCTTTTTACTTGTTATCATTTTTTGGTCTCCTTTTTTACTATATAAAGGCTAAATTCTCATAATTTTATTTATTTTTAATAAAAAAGCCAATACTTGCAAATAATTATAACATAAAATTGTAGCATAAACTTAAAAATAAAATAAAATTATTTACTTTCCTTTACAAATCGAGTAAAATCAATTAAAGGAGGGATAACATATTATGAAATGCCCAAAATGCAATTATCATGAAAGCAAAGTAATAGACACAAGACCTACTGATGATGGTGTTAAAATTAGACGTCGAAGAGAATGTATTGAATGTGGACATCGGTTTACAACTTATGAAAAAATTGAAGAAACTCAAATTGTTGTTATAAAAAGAGATGGTACTAGACAAGGATATAATAGAGATAAAATTATCAATGGTCTTATTAGAGCATGTGATAAAAGGTCGGTTACTTTAGAACAAATTGAAAAAATAGCTGATAAAGTTGAAAAACAGCTTTATAATACATTTCAAAATGAAGTTTCAACTGAAGTTATAGGGGAGATTGTAATGAATGAGCTTCAAGGTGTGGACGACGTCGCATATGTAAGATTTGCTTCTGTTTATAGAAAATTTAAAGATATTAATACATTTATGGATGAACTAAAGAAAATTCTTGATGAAAGAAAAAAATAAAACTAATACTAATACAAAAGTGAGGTCATTATGTATATAAATAAAGATGCATTAAATTTAACTAATAGTATAACTAGTAAGATTGATACGGAATTTGGAAGAATGTACATAGAAAGAATTGAAGTTGGTAAATTAAAATTAGTTACAGGTAGGGTAATTGCTACTGATCCAATATTGATGTATGATGACCAATCCTATTCAAGGAGTGTTTTACCAGGTACTTATACTGTTTATATTTACAATGGGAAAGTGGAAAATAGAAAAAATCAAACAGTTCTTGCAGAAATCAAATTTAATGACAAAATACCCATTAGGTGGGAGATGGCATTATTTGAAGGTGAAAATGCTAAAGGTTTTGCTCATGATGAATTTATGGGATATGAAGTTGAAAATGGGTTAGGATGCTTCATGGATGAGCATGCTATGGAAATTTTAGATGTAATGGACGAAGATAAATTAGATAAATATGAAAAAAATATTAGAGCAAAAGTAATGAAAAGTCAAATGTCTTCTGCAGATATTTTAATTGATAAAAAAACCGGAAGTAATATTATAGTTTTTTCTAGTGGTTGGAATAAGGGAGTTTTTCCTACTTATTATGGATTAGATGAAGATGGTAATGTAGCTAGACTAGTTACGGACTTTATGGTTATAGAAGCATGATTAGGGGAAAAAATTATCCATAAAAAGGCAACTAATTGTTTTATTAATTAGTTTGCCTTCGATTTTATAACCATTTTTTCTTTTTAAATATTAATAAGCTTATAATTAGTACCAATACACTGATTAATATAACAAATAAATATCCGTATTTCCATTTAAGCTCAGGCATATTGACAAAATTCATTCCATACCAGCCTACAATCAAAGTTAAAGGTAGAAAAATAGATGTTATTACAGTGAAAATTTTCATTATATTATTTACATTCATATCAATTTGCGATTGATATGATTCTCTAATTTGAGTTACATTGTCTCTTAAGTCACTTACCTTTCTATTTAATCTTTCTATTCTATTAAAAATTATTGTAAAATACCTTATGGATTCTTCCTTAAGCAAATTGTTTTCATTTTCGCTTAAATCTTCAATTATATCTAGCAATGGTTCATAATGTCTTTTTAATAGCAGCAACTTTTTTTTCAATGAAACTATATCATATATATAATCTTTGGTTTTCCCTTGTAAGACATCTTCTTCTACATCTAATATTTCTATTTCAAGCTTTGAAAGGATTTTATTATCTTTAATTGTCATTTTATCAAATAAAATATACAGAATTTTATCGAAGCTCAAACTTAAAGTACCTTTATTAGAAATTTCTTCTTTTATTTCATTAATAATAGTTAAATTATTATTATTAACAAAAATAAGATAATTTTTTGTTAAATAAAAATTAAGCTCATAAATAAGTGAAAGATCTTCATTTTCTCCTATAATATTAATAATTCCAAAACTGTAATTTTCATATATTTCAATTTTAGGGCTATCTTCATTATATAAACAATCAAATAATGATTGTGAAGTGAAATTAAAATATGAAAAGTTTTCTTTTAACTCATCAGGTGTGAAAATCATCCAATATTTATTATTATTTTCATTTTTTATAGCAGTTTGTAAATCTGTTTTAACTAATGTTTCATTGCTAATTAAATATACTTCCATAACTACCTCTATTTTTAGAAATGATTAAGATTTTTATAGTAATATCTTACTGTATTTTTAAAGAATTGTACATAAATTTATTATTGTTTTATACTTAAAAATATATGATGGTATATTTTGTAAAAATTAGTATAAAAATATTTCAAAAAAAGATATACAAACTTGAAAAAGATATTAATCAATGTTAAAATAATTTATCTCTTAATAAATAATCAAAAGGATCCATATGAAAAAAATAAATAAATATGATATAGGTTTAATTGCGGTTATTATAATAGTTAATTTATTTATAATATATTATAATGCAAAAAATATGGTATATTCAGATAAAAATGAAGCGCTAATATATTCTAAGAATGAACTTGTAGGAAAATATGTTCTTGATATGAATTATAAAAATGAGTTTACAATTACAACAAATAATGGGTACAACACCATTAAAATCGAAGAAGGTAAAATATGGGTAACCGATACTGACTGCCCTGATAAATACTGTCAAAATCAAGGAAAAATAAGCGGTGTTGGTGAAGTTATTGTCTGTCTTCCTAATAAATTGTTGATTAAAATAGTTGGTCATGAAAATAAAGATGTAGATATTATTGCACACTAAATGATTAGAAACGAGAAATATATGAATAAATTACAAAGATATATATTTTTATCCCTTTTAACTGCAGGGGCTATGATACTTAGCATAATAGAAAGCATGATACCATTGCCATACATTGCACCTGGAGCTAAGCTGGGGCTAACTAATATAGTTACATTAACTGTTATTGTTATATTTGGATTTAAAGATGCTTTTCTTGTTACAGTACTTAGATGTATTCTTTTGTTGATTGTAGCTGGAAATCCGATAAGTTTTATATATAGTATTTTTAGCGGAGTAATGAGCGTTATAGTTATGTCTTTTGGATGCAAGTATTTTAATAAATACTTTAGCTTAATAGGCATTAGCGTACTAGGAGCAATGACTCATAATGCTTCACAAATAACCGTAGCAGCAATTATGTTTGAAAACATAATGATGTATACGTATTTGCCAATCATGTCTTTAATAAGTATTTTTACTGGTTGCTTTGTAGGATATACTTCTATTTTTACTACTGATAATATAAAGAAAAATATAACTAAATTAATAAGAGAGGCATAAAATGAAAAAGGGCAGTTCTACTTATTTAGTATTGTTAATAATAATTGGATCAGTTATTGGAAGCATATTAGGCAAAGCATTTTCAAATATTCTCCCAATACTTAATTATGGTGAAACAATTGGTTTTGGTCCAACAACATTAGATTTAAATATAATTACTTTTACGCTAGGTTTAAGCGCTAACCTTACAGTTTCAGGTATAATTGGAATAATAATAGCAATAATAGCATATAGAAAGTTTTAAAGGAAGTCATATGAAGAAAATAATATTAGCATCAAAATCCCCTAGAAGAATTGAAATGTTAAGCAAATATTTTAATGATTTAACAATACTTGCTCCAAAAACAAATGAAATAGTGAATGATACAGATAAACCTCAAACTACTGTAATGAAAATTGCTTTTGAAAAAGCAAAAGCTATTTATGATAGTTCTGAAAAAGGTTTAATAATATCTGCAGATACTATTGTATATTTAGATAAAGTTATGGGAAAACCTAGTAATTATGAAGAAGGGTTTCAAATGATAAAATCTTTGTCTGGAAAAACACATAAGGTTTTCAGTGGCCTTTGTATCTGGGATAGTGAAACGAATAAAAAAATTGTGGATTTCGAAGAAACTTTAGTTTTATTCAATGAACTAAATGATAATGAAATAATTAATTATTTAAATGTTGGAGAATATAAGGATAAAGCAGGTGCCTACGGAATCCAAGGTTATGGAGAATTGCTAGTAAAAAAAATAAATGGATGTTATAATAATGTAAAGGGTCTACCATTAAGTAAATTAAACTTTTTACTTAAAAAACACTTTTCAATAAATTTGCTTAAATAGAATAAATTGCATAGAGGAGGATAGTATGGTGAATAATAATTATACCATAAAATCAATCCCCGTAGAAGAAAGACCTCAGGAAAAGCTACTAAAATATGGGGCTAATTCATTGTCAAATTCAGAATTAATTGCAGTTATTTTAAGGACAGGAAGCAAAGACGAAAACGTAATAATGTTATCTCAAAGAATACTTAAGCAGGATGGTAAAGGCTTAAGAAATATTGTAGAAGGAACTCTTGATAAATTTAAGAGTTTTAAAGGAATCAGTAATGTAAAGGCTACACAGCTTTTAGCAATTGCAGAAATAAGTAAAAGAATAAGTACATTAAAATTAGAGAAAATAAAAATATCATCGCCCAACGATGCAGCAGTTGTTATGATGGAAGAAATGCGTTATTATAAAAAAGAATATTTTAAAATTATACTTCTTGATACAAAGAACAATATTTTAAAAGTTTCAGAGATATCAATTGGAAGTTTAAATAGTTCTATTGTACATCCTAGAGAAGTATTTCGTGAAGCTATCGAAAATTCCTCTTCATCAATTATACTTGTACATAATCATCCAAGTGGTGAATCTGAACCAAGTCATGAAGACATTGTTCTTACTAATAGATTAGTAGAATGTGGCAAAATACTTGGTGTAAGGGTTCTAGATCATATTATTATTGGGGATGGCATTTTTTATAGTTTTAAAGAAGAAGGATTAATATAATGACAGAATTGAAAGGATATAAACATGAAATTTTTTAATTTTTTCACACAGAATATAGGTATAGATTTAGGTACGTCAAATACATTAGTATATGTTGATTCAAAAGGAATAATAGTAGATGAGCCCTCTGTTGTAGCTATTATGGTTGATAATAATACAGTACGAGCAGTTGGTTGTGATGCTAAGGAAATGCTGGACAGAACGCCAAAAACAATTAGTGCTATAAGACCATTGCAAAGTGGTGTTATTGCAGATTTTGAAGTGACTAAAGCAATGATAAAATATTTTATCAATAAGGCTTTAAGCAATAAAAGATTTACAAAGTCAAATATTGTGATTTGCGTTCCTGTGGGAGTAACTTCTATTGAAAAAAGAGCAGTAGAAGAAGTGGCATATGATGCTGGAGCCAGGAAGGTTAAATTAGTTGAAGAACCTATGGCAGCAGCTATTGGTGCTGGACTTCCTGTTCAAGAAGCTATTGGGAATATGATAGTTGACATAGGCGGAGGAACTACAGAAATAGCTATAATATCCCTAGGAGGGATCGTTGTAAGTGATTCTTTAAGAGTTGCAGGGGATGATATGGATATAAATATAAGAGATTATATTAAGTCTAAATATAAAATGGATATTGGACTTGTTACTGCAGAAAAAATCAAAAAGGTTCTGGGAAATGCTGATGAAAAATATTATTCTAATATAGAAAATGTTAAAAAAATAAAGAAAGATAAAGAGAATAATATTGTAGATGAAGATAATAAAGATAATGAAGATAATAAAGATAATGAAGATAATGAAGATAATGAAGTAAAAATAGAAGCCATAAAATTTCAAAAATCAATGGAGATAAGAGGCAGAGATATTGTTTCTGGGCTTCCTTTATGTATAACTGTCACACATGAAG
>JAQVWY010000082.1 GCA_028709465.1 Tissierellia bacterium
TGAAGTACCTCTAAAACTACCTTGGTTTTAAATCCTGAAGTATAACTTTTCCTTTTCTTCATAACAACAAATTTAATTATTTAATTCTAATTATTATTGTTGTCTAAGATTTGGGGGTAATTATATAGTGTATTCATTTATATTATCAACATATTGACTTCTCTCGATTTTACATTTAATTTTTATCATAACGTCAGGTCATAAAATATCTTATCTATGTATTGATTTTGTGATTTTGCTAAAAAACAAGCTGACATAAAACTATATAATAACCACTTTAGACATTATCTTGAAGATATTTTTCAGATTTATTGTTTTTTACACTCACATTAGAATATAATATTACAAATACAAGTAAAACGTTTAATATCTGATTGTAATAAATAGAACTTGACAACATACCAAGAACTATTTGTTGGATTAGTATTAATACAAACCAAAATGAAGGATTGTTTTTTTTAATTAGTATGTAAGATTTTTTTATAGCAGTCCACAATACATAAATTATTGCTAGTCCTCCAAAAATTCCTAATCCCATGAAAGAATCTAAAATAAAATTATGAGAATAGCTAAAACCTCCATACCTGTTAAATAATGCAAATTGACTCCCAAAAAGTGGTTTTTCTATAAATGCATTAATTGCTTCTTCATAAAGGGGTTCACGACCACTAGTATCTCCCATAAATATACTAGCCCTCAATCTGTATTCAATAACAGGAGATATATTACCTATAAAACTCAATATTGGGTCAATAAATATAAATAACAAAATAATTGTAATTAAAGCAATATAGAAACCTAATATAACATTCTTCCCTTGAGAAAATAGCCAAAACAATATTACTACGACTAAAGCTAAAATTGGACTACGACTACCGGCTCTTAACATGATGAAAAATGATAAGAGAGTTACAGCAATTATTGAAATTTTCTTTATCATATTAAGCTTAATCTTTGATAAAATGAAAATTGAAAGTAAAATGCCCATAGTACCCAGATGTCCAAAATGTATTGAATTTAATCCAACATTACCGTCTGTTCTACCTGATATTTCGCTAGCTTCCAACAATAAAGATGAATTATTAAAAAGTGAAAGTATTAAAGTAATAGCTGTTCCAATATAAATCCATTTTAAAGCTTTTTTCATGTCTATTTTATGATAACTTTTTAACATGGAAAACATAACAGGTAAAATTATTCCAAAAATGTACAGCCACAACCTTGAAGTATCAGTTATATGTACATCATTGCGAATATTAGTATCATAAAAAATCCTGATAATTAGTGCAATCCAATATAACCACAAAATTTTCATTGCAAAAGAACTTTTTCTAACTCTTTTTTTAATATTTAAGAATATTACCAGTAGAGTAATTAATAACGCAAAAGCTCTATATGGTACTGTGACTGTCATAGAAGCTCCCTCAATATCATGAGAGAAGGGCAAGAATAAACTTGTTGTTAATTGATATCCCACAAAACATAGGACAAAATTCAATGTACTTAAAAAGGAGTTAATATTTTTAATTGAAACTATTTTCATATTTTTGAAATTAATTTTTTTACAATAAATTTCAAATTACCGACTATCGTTTCTTTTATTATATAGAGATAATTAAACCTACATATAAATTCAATATTTTTATTTAACCTTTTAGAGTTCTCACCATAATTTGTAGAATTAAGAGAGTAATCTTTACAAATATATTCTCTTAGTAAATAATATATATGTTTATATTTTTTATACTGGTTAGTATGTAATATTTTCTTCATTAAGTCAACATTTGTCAATGTTCTCTTCTTAATTACTAATTTTATCAAAGAAGGATAATGCTTTTCAACTACTCCATAAAGTGAATTAATGCTTTCTAAGGCATTTAAATCATTAAGATTAAATTTGCTTCTCTCAGTACTATTTAATGTCTGATGCCAATTGTATAGATTATCTCCAGTGTATATAGCTTTATTTACTTTTAAAAAAATATGAGGCATCAAATAGGAATCCTCTCTCATTCTTAAAGGAGGAAAACGTAGATTATTGAAAAGACTTTTTTTATAAACTTTATTACATGGTCCGCCGTTTATTATTTGAGTTGTAAGGTAATAATGCATTAGCTCAAAATTATTAAATTCTTTTTTGGGATGTTTGTTAACTGGTTTGGGTTGAATCTTTTCTGATCTATAAATATTAAATCCACATATCGACATTTCCGCATTATTCTTAATGCACGAATTATACATTATTGAATACATTTCAGGTTGTATAAAATCATCGCTATCGACAAAACCAATATAATCTCCTTTAGCTATATCTAAACCCATATTACGGGCAGTACCTTGTCCTCCATTTTCTTTTTGTAATAAAATTATTCTATTGTCTTTTGATGCGTATGTATTGCAAATATTATAACTATTATCTGTAGACCCATCATCAACTAAAATTAATTCAAAATTACTTAGTGTTTGATTTAATATACTATCAATACATTTTGAAATATATTTCTCAGAGTTATAATATGGTACAATTATCGATATGTATGGATGTGTCATAATTTCAACTTATGATAGCTTTTTTAATTGAAAGACTATATAATTAAAGCAGAATTTAAAAAAATCACAAATTAAATAATACAGTCTAATTTCTTTAATAGAATAAAGCATTTTGCTTTTTGTGGAATTGTCACCAATTTTTATCATCTTAAGCAAATACTCCCAAATATTTATTCTGTATCTTACTTTATTTTTTGAAAGTAAAAATTTATAATGCCTTATTGACACAAAAAATCTAGGTTCGATGTTTTTTAATGATCTTGAGTATTCAAGAGATCCATTTCTAACAGTAGAACAGTACAAATAATTCAAATCAATAAGAATTTTTTCCGCATAATGTCCGGTAAGTACTGAAAACATTACATCATTGGAAGAATAGACCTCATCAAATTTTATTTTATATAATGCCACAAGTTTACGAGAAACAAACTTACCCCAAGGAGGGTGAAGCTTATATCTTAATTCTTCAAGTATCTCACCATAATTAAAAGACTTCTTTATCCATTTATTATAGCTTTTACCTCTGCTTTCAATTTGATCTAAAGTGACTGCATCTATAGAGTTAGTCTGAAAAATGACTAGGTCGACTTCAATATTTAAATACTTATCCAGTAAATCATTAAAACATTCGTTGAAATAATCATCTGCATCTGAAAAAATAAGCCATTTCCCTTTTGCTTTCGTTAATCCTACATTTCTTGCATAACCGGCGCCTTTCCCTTCTTTGGTAAAATACACTTCTGTATTTTTCCGATTTAATCCAGGGAATTCTAAAAAGTTGACTTTGTCAGGATCGCTATTATCATCAACTACTATAACTTGAATATCTTCCCGAATTGGGATAGATTGCAAACATCGTTCTAAAAGATCAGGAATATTTTTATGAGGAATTATTACTGAATAATTTATACTATTTATCTTTACCATATTTCAATAAGCACAATAATTTTAAACATATTATTGATTGATTACATAGTTCACAAATAGAGTAATTAACATTGGTTTGTCTACAGTTGGCATTCTAAACATCAGCCCAAAAGTAATGATATTAATGCTTTGAATCAATCTTTGGCAATCTTATTTTAATGATGACACTAATTGTCAATTAAATAAAAACACTTATATTCGTATAAATTTTTTATTTATGGTCTATTTATTTAATAAAACATCGTTTGTTCTTTTATTAGCTTTATTTTTTAGTAGCTGCTTAACTGATGTCGAAGAAAGCATCGAATTACGCACACTTAATATTGAAAACTTAGATTCTCTGGTTAAAAATATTGATTTTACGTTATACGATACAATACCGTATTTTAAAGATAAAGAGTTCCCAATAGTTGGTTGGCGTGGAATCCAATCTCAAAATTTTACATTTGAGCGATTTATAGAATTACGGAATTCTGGCATAAATTTAGTACTTGTTGGCTTTGCAAACGTAGACAGTGTACATAAAGCTTTGGATATTGCAGAACAAGTGGGTGTGAAAATAATAATTCGTACTCCTGAATTATATACCCATACTGAACAGACAGTGAAAAGATTTATGAATCATCCTGCAAATGCTGGTTATTATCTACAAGATGAGCCAACTCTAGAGGATCTTGGTCGGTTAAGCAGTTTGAGTAAAACAATTGAAGCTATTGACAATACACGGTTTACTTTCGTTAATTTACAGCCTGATTTTGGAGTTTCGGATAAGTATAAAGCTGAAAACTACAAACAATACATTCAACAATATATTTATGAAATACCCCTAAAAATACTTTCCTTTGATTTCTATCCTATTGTAAATAATTACATCCGTTCAAATTGGTATAATAATTTAGAAATGATCAAAGATGAGGCTTATAAAGCGAGTATCCCATTTTGGGCATTCGCTTTAACTAGTGAGCACTGGGATTACCCTAAACCAACAATTGAACATTTACGTTTACAAGTCTATTCCAATCTTGCTTATGGAGCTACAGGTATACAGTATTTTACATATTGGATACCAATAGAAAAGGAAATGTTTACTTCAGCTCCAATTGATAGAGAAGGCAATAAAACAGAAGAGTATTATATACTACAACAAATGAACAAAGAAATTCAGAACTACTCTTCGGTATTTTTAACCAGCAAAGTTAAGAAAGTTGGTCATTATGGAAATATACCTCATGGAACTTCAAAACTTTCAAGTTTACCAGACTTTGTAAATTCACTTAAAATATATGGTGGTAATGCTTTAGTATCTGAGCTTGAAAACGATAATTATTCATTTTTTATGATTCAAAACACTAATCTATTTCATGAAATAGGGATAAATATAAAAACCAATAACAAAACTCAGATAATTTTAAAGAATGGTTCCATAATTCCTGTATCACTTATAAAGGAAGAATTTAAATTGTCTCCAGGTGATATGGTTTTATTTATGTCCTAAAATCACTAATAATTTATATAATTACAAATTTCCATAAAAATTAAACTCTCTCAATCTCCTTTAAAATAAATCCATTATTGCTACTTCAGAAGTTTTTTTTTAGTCAATTATTATATTGTTTTTATTGATGCTTTTCTTAATCAACTTACAGCTAATATTTATAGAATTTATTCAATGTATTCATAATGTTTTTTTATTAAAAAGTATATAGAAAGACGCTTTTAATCTTGTATACAAGTATGCAAATGCATTTTTCTTATGTTTAACTAATTGAGGTAATTGTCTTATTGTTGCATAAATTGCTTTCGGGATAGCAAGGTATCCATTAATCCGGGCATCAGAAGCTCCTAAAACATAAATTCTTCTAATATCATATTTGGGTAATTTCTTTATAGTACTCTCAAAAGGATGTTCAACTATATATTCTGGAAAAAACCAAACATTCATTTCCTTTTTTAAACAATCAGAAATAAAAATACTTTCATCAGCACCAATAAGCTTTTCCTGTCCTGCACCAAATCTTTCATCAAATAAAACGTTAGAACTTTTAATACTTTTAACCCTAAACGAAATCTCAATTGTACCTACGTCAAATGGCAAAGTTTTCAATTTAAGAGCTGTCTGAGGATATTTTTTATACTCAGGATAACCTTCTGGAGTTTTTATTTTAAAAAGTGCTACATCTAAAGAATCGTCTCTCTTGAAATAATTTATAACAGTATCAATGTACTGGTTCGTGTATGTTACATCATCGTCTGAGAATAAACCTATTTCACCGTTGGCTAGTTTTATTGCTTTGTTTCTTGATTTGGTTACACCTTTCCCTTCTATTTGATATACAAATATATCTTCTCGTTTTAATTCTTCAGGAATGTACTTGTACACTGAATCAGTATATTGGTGAGTTACAATGTATGTAACATCATCTCGATAATCCAACAAAACATTTCTAACCTGTTCTATTCTATCATTATATGTAGAAATGAGTATATTTAGTTTCATAATTGGCATACTTTTTTAAAAGTAATTTTAAAATTAACTTGTGATTCTAAGTGCTGATTCTAAAAAATGCAGTGAATCTATTTTAAGCTCATTTAATTTTTCATGAACGCTATCATAGTCAATTTTTTTATTCAATATAGTAAAATCTATTTCTGAATCTGTGCATATTCTATCTTCCAATCCCAATAATGTTAATAAGCTGTATATACGTGAGGCACCTCTTTTATGGTTAATAATACAAAGAAAACACTTCCGATATATTATTGAAAAAGCTACACAGTGAAAAGAATCTGTAATTACAAATGTTGAGTTCTTTATTCCCGAAAGCCATTTCCCGACTGTTGAGTATTGAATGGTTTTTTTTCCAAATAATTGTATTGTTTCTCCGTAAAGATTTAATATGTTAATTTTTAGTTGATTCTTAGTCAAATTTGAAACTTCTCCATCACAATACTTATCATCTAATAAGTATAAAGCAACATACTCACTAATATTTGAGTAACTTTTATCTTCAATTAACAAGTAGTCAGACTTCGATAGAAGTAATGTAGGGTCTAAAACATGTTTCGAGGTAACACCAAACTCCCTTTTACAAATTTCCATACCAGAGTCCTCTCTAACAGAAATGGCAGTGAATTTTTTTAACAAATCAGAAACTATTTTTTTTTCTTCTAAACTACCTTCAAAACTATCTGTACCAAAACTGGCTGCATAAGATACTTTAATTTTTTCAGCATCGGCAAAATCAAGGAAGTATCTTAATCGCCTTTCACGTGACATAAATAGTCTCCACACTTGGTCACTACCTACATAAAAAGCGTCAAAATAGTTATTTTGATTTTTACAATCTTCATAGGTATAAAGTGGTTTGGTAATTTTTAAATTTTCTTTGCGAAAAACATCAAAATTATATGATTTAGTGATTAAGAATTTTATGTTTTTTTTTATTATGTTCTCACTCTTATCTTTTTTGGGTAATAAATTAAGTACCGTAGGGCTATATCCCATAGTCTTTAATTTAAAAAATGAAGCATAAGTTTGTAGAACTGCACCAAAATTATTTCTTGAATAATGAAAAGTAAGTATTCCAATCCTCATAAACTACTTCTTTATTATTTTTCTCATAAATTCAGTACCCTTCTTTCCTAACAATTGCTTTGCAAAATCTTTCGCTTTTATACTATTACTTACCTCTAAACTTGTAATTATTTCTAAAGCTTTGCTTTCCTCTTCACTATCTGTGAAAACTTCAAACAACATAGGTTTTTCAGTGATCTGAGGGGTCAGAAATCGTTTATATACTTTTTCAAAATCATCTTTGTTTGATGCACTCATATATTCAAAGCCCAAATTTGTAGAATAGTTTTTTACTAATTCAGGTGATTTATTTCCATAATGACCTGCCGCAGCAATAAATTTATCAGCATCTGGACCAAATTGAGCTGCTTTATGATTAAATTGTTTGAATTCAGTTCCTTTACCATTATTGACTACTAAAAATCTTAAATTATTGCCTACATGTCTGTTACCAATTGCATTCATGTCATAAAAGAAAGCTAAATCACCAATAATACCAAAATAAAGTTTTTCTTTATTTGCTAGCGAAGCACCCAATAATGATGAAACATTACCGTCAATTCCAAAACCTCCTACATTTGATGCAGAGGTAACTGTTTTTGGTAATTCGAAAAAGTTCCATGAACGTAAACTGTTGAGTATGCCAAAATGAATAGTTGATCCTTCAGGAATTAAATGCGCCATTTTAGATGCAAGCCAAATATTTGAAAATGGAAGGTCTGGAATCTTAGATTTAGAATCCGCAAGTTGTTGGTTACAAAATAGGAAATAATCATTATTATCAGAACTGCCATTGTTCTCTTTAGCATAGTAGTTAAAGAAACATTGCTCAGTCATTTCAAAAACATTTGTCAGCTTATTAAAAGTATCTCTTATTTCACCATCCTCATTCACACGCCAAACCTCTTTCCCTCCGATACCTAAGGTTGAATAATCCCCGGAAATTTCACCTATGTGAATTAGTAAGTCAGGACGTAATTCTGATTTATCCAATAATCGTTGTCCAGCAACTAATGCATAAAGAACTTTATATTTACCGGTATAACTACTTGTGTGATCGCAAAAAACAACAGCATTGTTTCTTTCACAAAATTCATCAATAGAATCAACTAATGATTTATTCATTATAGAGTGAGAGCCGACAAATATTGCTATTTTACCTTTAGGTAGTTCAGGATACGAATCATAATTAGATGTAATTCGATGTATAACCCTATATTTTGGTAATTCTTTAATACTATAATCAGTACTATAAGATGTAGCTAAATTTATATGAACAGGACCTCCTCCTTGACGGAATAACTCTAAAATAGCCTTATTCACTTTAATCTCACAGTTCCACAAATCATCATCATCTTTTACCAAAGGTAAATAAACGCTGTGTTTAACAATATCATTAGGGACAACACTCCGATCAGTGACCTGTGCAATATGATGACCAACTTTAGATATAACTTGTGTTGATGTTAAAGTCAGTATTGGCAATTTTCTATAAAAAGCTTCAGTAAGTCCGGGCATATAATTACGTGATGCTGTTGCACCTGTACAGCTTAATACAACCGGCTCAACTGATTCTGCCGACAAACCGCATGCAATATACGCTGCAGAACGTTCATCTACTGAGGAATAAACTTCAAAATAAGAATCTTGTTGTACACTTGCAACAAATGCCATGTTTGTAGTACCTGGTGAAGCAACAACCTTACTTATTCCATGTTGTTTGAGAAGCGAAATAATTATTTGAACATTCTTCTCGTTTGTATAATAGTTAACCATTTTTGTCAGCTTTATTTGATAAAAAATCTAAAAAGTACATACTTTATTTTCTGCCTAAAACCTTTAATATCCTTCAAACTAGTATATTCTCTTGTCTTCCTATCTTTTAGAGCCTCTGCCCTCCAATCTAAATTTTTAAAAGTAGGGTTGTTTAAAAATTCAACCAAACTATTTTTTATTCCGATTTCAATTTCAGTAAAATTTGAGACGTCAATATATTTATTTATTTTGGTATTATCAAATTGACGATTAAATAATCTATCGTATTTTATTTGATATTTAGCATTGTGATATTTAAAAAATTCATCTGTATTTTCAAGCAACACTTTGGGTCTAAACCCGAGATTACTCTCTAAAACATTTAAATAAATATCAAGAATACATCGCCATTTGACTGATTTGTTAGATGTAATATGAAAAATTTCACCCAATGCATCTGTTTTGCCAATTATAGAAACTATACCCTTTGCAACATCTAATCCACTGGTCATTGTAGTACAACAATTGTTAATTTCTTCAGAAAAAACAATAGTCCTTCCCTTTAAAGCTCTGAAAAGCCAATTTTCTTTCTCTAATATTCCGAGTTGAAGTCTATTCGAACTGTAAGTAATGTATGGACGGATTATGGTCCAGTTATTTTTACCTGACTCTATGAGCAAATTTTCTTGCCTTGCCTTAGTGAGTGAATACTCATCAGTGCTTAAAAACTCTTTATCATCTGAAACATCCAGCAGGCGAGAGTTAGTTTCTTTAATGGGTTCCAAAGAATCATCGTACACACGTGAAGAGCTTATGAAAATATACTGAGATGTTGAATTTAAAAGTAATGCTACTCTTTTAGAAAACTCAACGGTGTTATAAACCATGAAATCAACTATTACATCCCATTTTTGCTTCAATAAATTGACAATAAAATCTTGATCCTTCGCGTTTCCAGTCACATAACTGACATTATCAAATGACTTTCTATTTGAACGTGTAGTAACTGTAATAGTTGTTCCCTCTTGATTAAGTAATTTCACCAAATGACTTCCCATTGCACCTGTTCCACCTAATATCAATACTTTCATTATTTATTTTTTTGTAAAGACTAGTAATTTATTTTCAACAAAACCGATAATTTTTTTTCTCCAATATTTATCAAGACCTATATAAAACATAGCAATGGAGCTTGTAACAACACTAATTAAAATCACAATAATTGAATATATTATACCATTTGGCAGTATTTGTTGAATTAAATATGATGGTATTACCGATATAATTATGACACCAATTATTGGAACAACAACTTTGACCATGAACTCTTTTACCGATAAACTAATTAAATTGCTAACAATAAACAGTCTAACAAAAAACATAATAATATTAATAACTATACCAACAACAAAAACTGAATAAGCAGGATACCCCATTTTTAAAAATATCCATGAGAATAAAAATATTGACAATTGAATAACCCCAAGTGTAAGTTCATAAGTTTTCATTTTACCGGGTGCTCTTGCCGCAGTAGCTATTGGTAAGCTAACAGCTAAAATTAGTGATTCAATTATTTTAAGTTGTGAAAATAATACCGAATCAGGTGGCGTATCTTTTAACCATATATTAAAAATCATTTTCAACTCAAGAAGTAGAGGTAAAGATATTACCCACATCAAAAAGAATGTCAGTTTTGAACCATTAAAAATAAGCGAGAACATCTCATTTTTATTGTTAGTCGAATAAGATTTAATTATTGGAGGATATAAGCTTGTATTAAAGTTATTGGCAAAAACACCTACATGACTACTTATACTTAAAGCTATTGCACGAGAAGCAACCACTACAGGATTAAAAAACTGATTAACAAGTATAGTTACAGCTTGATTTCTTACAACAGTAGAAATTTGTCCAAACAGTGTCCATCCGGTGAAACCAGTTATTTCGACAACTAATTTTTTATCCCAGTAAAACTTTTTAAATTGACATTCCTCGTATTTTTTAAAAGCTATAGATATATATATAATTGCTGAGATAGCGGCAACAATAAAAAGAAGTACTCCATATAACTCTAATTTATCTGCATTTATATACATCAAAAGAAAAACTACTCCAAATTTTAATACAGCCTCAATTATTGATACGTAAGCATATATTTGCATATCTTCATGAGCAATAATCATTGCCATGAATGGGGAAGTGAGTATTGTAACAACAAAATTTAAAACAGCAAAATGGTAAATAAAGATTGCTGCTTCAAATCTGTCCGGAGGTATATCTAATTTCTCTTTTACAAACCAAAACCCTATACTTTCTAAAAGTATAAAAGCTATTACAGCTATAAATACGTAAATAAGAATATTTACAGAGAAAATTTTCTTTAACTGTAATTTATCATTCCTGCCTAAAGCAAAGGAGAAAAACCGCTGAGTTGCAGAAGCCATTGTTCCACTCAGAAATGACAATAAAGTTACTACTCCCGCAACAACATTATAAATACCGTAATCTTCAGCACCTAATACATCAAGAACAACTCTTACCGTATAAAGACTGACAAATAATATTAATATCTGTCTGAAATAAAGCATAAGAGTATTCTTAGCTATACGTTTGTTTTTATTAGATGTTGAAGTTTTTTGTGTATTATCTTCCAATTGATACAAATAAATCGAGTGAATAAATTATAACTTCTATATTTATTTTAATCTCATTTTTTTAAAGATTATTACAGGAGTTATTGAAAAAAATAACATGATAATAAAATATAATATAATTGCAACTGCAATGTTAGGAATCCGTCTAAAAATTGAAGAAAAATCTAATGAGAACAAAAACATTTGGGTAAGAAATATTTCATAAGAATATATTCCAAATTTATTAATAAGACTTGTAATTTTACATTTGTCAATATGTTTATAAATATCCCTTATTATTATAAATATTAAAAAGGGATAAAAGGATGTCATCCATTGTTGACTTACCCAATATCCTGTAAATAGTGGTTTTAAATTTATTCCTCCATACACTAACAATAGAATTGCAAACAAACTTGTTATACCAAGTACTATTGTAGATATTGATAATTTAAATTCATATTTTCTCATTATACAACCCAAATAAAGAATAAAAATATGACGAGTAAATAAAAGTCTATAAATATTAGGGTGTATGTCAATAAAAGACAGAAAACATTCAATTAATACTGCGGATCCAAGAACTATTATAATTGATTTTACAATTGACAACTTTTGCACTATATAAATAATAATTGGTATAAAAAACCATGCTTGGAGATATAGCCAAGGGTAATAAGATCCTGGACCTACCCCCCCCCACATAACCACCTGTTTAGCAGGCATTTGATGACCGATTATTGGTAGTATAGTTAACTGAATTATTATTAAAAATAAAAATGGAAAAAAAATTCTATTTATCATTTTTTTAAATGAGTTTATAGAAAAATATATCTTGAAGTTTTTGCCCCTTTCAAAACTATAATAAGTCAGATATGCAGTTATAAATAAAAAAATTGGGACTGCTTGATCTAGCCATGCACCAGCTAAACTAATTCTCCAATGAGCATATGGTATGCTGTGTAATAATATCACTAGAATTATACAAACACCTTTTATGAAATTTAAATAATTAATCACCCCTTTTTCAACCATATAAAACTACTCCCCTTTCTAGACAATTTATCTATTAATTTAAGTTAGTTCCTTGTCTA
Organism: Tissierellia bacterium; assembly: GCA_028709465.1. Lineage (GTDB taxonomy): Bacteria > Bacillota > Clostridia > Tissierellales > Sedimentibacteraceae > Sedimentibacter. Next base: position 12,534 of record JAQVWY010000082.1, read on the forward strand.
TTCCAATTGAGCGATTCGAGGAACTGCGATGCCTAAAAATACATCTGTCCTTGCTTTTATATTCCAAAGATTGATGCGGTTTTTCTGCATCATAAAATTTCATGTAATCCTTTATTTTATGATAAAACTCCAACCTCCCAAACACACTTCGTGACCACCTGTCCCATTTCACAATGCAGGCTTATCACAATTTGTATCAAATAATTTACTTAAAGCTAAAATAATAAAAAAGGACTAATCAAAAAATAAGGAGGAGACACATATATAGTG
>JAQVWY010000159.1 GCA_028709465.1 Tissierellia bacterium
GGTTTGAATATTGCAGAAGAATAATATCTCACACATTTTGAAATATCATCTGGATTCACAAAATGTATATCCCCATACAAGGCATCAATATCACTATTTTTGAAATTGTCTACAACTGTTTCAATTATATCATCAGAAGTAAAGAAGTCATCCGAATTAAGCATACCTATCACATCTCCAGTGGCGGCTTTAATTCCTTTATTCATTGCATCATATATACCCTTATCAGGTTCAGAAATAACTGTTGAAACACTTTTACCGTATCGTTCTACTAAATTCAGTGTATTATCTTTACTACCACCATCTACTATAATATGCTCTATAATAGAGTAATTCTGAGAATTCACACTTTCTAATGTATCTTTAATAGTTGACGCACTATTATAAGTTGTTGTAATGATAGAGATTTTCAATTTGAACTTTATTTTATTTAGACAACCCTTCTACTTCTATACGATGATTAACGGCTACATTGAACTTATTAATAATATCCGATTTAAGAATGGCTTTTTGTTTCCATTCTTTATCACCATACACACCTGCTTTTGAATAGTCAAATGGTTTAAAATTTATTTTTTCTATAATACGGGTACTTTTAAAATTATAATTATTTATATCCGGATCAACTAAAAGAGGGTCCTCAATAATAGAGTTAATATCCTTTCCTGTTTTCTTTTTCCACTCTTCAATTCCCATATTATAAAATAAAACATCTTCTTTTATTGGATTCCAATATAGATTACTATCCGCAATGAAATTTGCATCTCTCCACCCATGATTGTGAGAGAAAACTCCGGTCTTATAATAAACTATGTTATTTGTAAAGAAAAATGAGTTGTGGTTTTCTTTTTTAGTAAGTTCTAATTGACTCAAAAGCTGATTTGCAAAAATATTGTTTTTAATGATATTATTTTTGCCATAATGTTGATGAAAAGCTGAACTTTTGCAATTGTATACCAAGTTGTTTTCAATTACTGTGTTTATTGAACCCTCATCTAAATATATACCCCAGCCTTTGTAGTCAAAAGAAAATACATCATGAATAATATTATTTTTTATTTGAGTATTGTTAGCTCCTAAAATATAAATACCTCCTAAATCACTTAATTCAGCCCATCCAATATGGTGTATATGATTATTTAATATTTTATTATTATTTGCATCATTTTCTGAATAACCCCAAGTCCAACCAACTGATATACCAGAATATCTAAAATTTGAAATATCGTTATTCGTAATTAAATTCTCTCCCGAATTGAAAATTAAAACACCAACTCCGTTTGAAACCTCAAGTCCTCCTGAATGAATAATGTTATTTTCTATTATTATTTCAGTCGTTTTATCTGAAATATTTATGTTTTTATCAGGGATACCTATTTTAATTCCACCAATACCTAGATTATGAATATAAGATTCTGATAGTTTACATTTTGAGCTACCAGAATGAAACCAAATCGCACTATTTCCAAGGTTTGACATTTCACAATTTACAAATTCCACATCGGTTGCATGCGAAACAGTAATTGCTGCATTAGTATCAAAAGCTGCTTGATGATATACATAACCTTTTGGGGATATATTGTGTCTTGTGAGTTGAAAAGATATATTCTCAATTACAATGTTTTTAATAGTATTATTCTTGATACCTTTAATTACTAGTAATTCATTAAGTATCGGAATTTCTGCAATAGCAGTTTTTGGAGTTTCGTCATATTTAGGAATATAGTACAAATCGCCTTCATTTATAATCCATTCTCCCGGTGAATCAAGGAAATTTATTGAGTTTTCCAGGAAGAATTGTGAAGTTGTATTTAAATTAAATACATTACTTAGAATTGGGGAAGTGAAACTAAATGTCTTGTCTTCCTCTGAGTAATTGTTAACAATACCTTGAGTATTAAGCCACAAATGATTAAAAGATGTAATTGCAGACTCTGCACTCTTTAATCCAGATGAAAGTTTTTTATTTTGATCATCTGTCAGTTGTATAATTTGTGTAGCACTAATATCATTTAAATATTTTTGAGAAGCGCTTTTTGTTTGAAACAATTCACCAATATTAGGAGTACGTGCTAATGTGGCTCTTTCACCGTTTACATACAATTGATTTATTATATTTTTTAAATTACCCTCTATATTAATTTTCCAAAGATCATCAGATAGTTTTTCAAATTTATTTAATTTAATTCCACCTTTAATTATTGGGGTCTTACCTTTTTCTCCTTTTATAGTTAAAGTATTTATGCCATTCCAGACTTTCTCAGTAATTATAATGGGTTCGTCTATATAATAGATTCCTTCTCCTAATATAATATGAACGTCACTTTTTATTTTATCTTGGTTGTTAAATAAATAATTAATTGCAGCGGATAGACTCCTAAAAGGTTTTTCGTAAGTACCATTATTATCATCGCTACCAGTTGTTGACACAAATATCTGAACGTAAGCAGAATTTATGTCAGAACAGTTTATAATAAATAAGAATATTAAGATGAATGTTAGAGTTAATGATTTATTCTTTTCCCTTTTCATATTTCTTTATTAGAATTTGTCTTTTCACTAAAGATTGTAACAAATTAAATCTGTATTTTATTTTGTAAAAAATACTATTTTTACTTTTCTCTCCTGCATAACTGGCATTTTCACCATGCCGTCTATACAAACTAGTAGGTTTGTGCAAGAAAAAGGGAACTCCTCTAAGTTCAACCACTAAACCAATCCAAATATCATGCATTGCAATGTTAGGAGGAAAAGGCAAAATGTAACTAAAAATCTCTTTTCTAAATGCAATACAACAACCTAAATATGTGTTTTTAAAAAAATTTTTCCAAAACCCTTTGCCTGAATTCATTATTTTAAAAAAAGAGTCGTGTATAATTCCCAAATCTGCATTTACTACCCTACAATCAGAAACTACTAAATCATAATTATTTAACAAAGGAATAAAAGATTCAACTTTATCAGATAGCCATACATCATCTTGGTCACATAAGAAAATATAATCTCCACTTGCATTATTTAATGCATTTTCAAAATTATAAGCAGGTGAACGGAAACTTTGATTTTCAAGTA
>JAQVWY010000083.1 GCA_028709465.1 Tissierellia bacterium
ACAATTCAGTTCTTAATTGATTAATAAAATTATAAGATAGACCTGATAGATTGGCTACTCCTATCTTTTTAGGTTTATATTTTTTAATGTTATCAGATACTAAATTTGCAGGTATGATACCAGTAGGAACAGTAATAATTTCTTCGATTACTGGTAATGTTGCTGCATAACTTGCACCTGCAAAATCATGAGGGAAAAATGTTACAGGTCCTTTTAATGGAATTACCATATATTCTTCAAAAACTGGTATATAGTAATCTAAAAAATATCTTACAATACCTCTTGAATCTATTTGTGCTGAACCACCACTAACGAATACATCTACTCCTAATTCAGCCATTACTTTTCTAAGTTTATTTATTCTATTATCTAATTCATATTTAGGTGTACTCATATTAAATATCCTCCTAATTTAATCCTAATATAGTTGGTAAAAATGTAATTATTTGTGGGAAGAAACTCATAAGAAGTATAGCGAATATTCCAGCCACAAGAAATGGTCCTAATTTAGACGTAAGATCACTCATAGAAATTTTTGCAATATTACATGCCACAAACAGATTTGATCCAACTGGAGGAGTAATTTGTCCAACTGCAAAGTTTACAGTCGCTAGTACACCAAATGCGTATATTGGATATCCTGTTTTTAATACTACAGGCATTAATATTGGAAGCAACAAATAAAAACCAGACGCTGAATCCACGAAACAGCCAGCAACCATGAATATCAATTGCATAATTAGTGTTAAAACAATTGGTGAATCTGAAATTCCTAACAATGCATTAGAAAGTAGGCTTGCAGCACCTGATGTAGTCAATATCCATGTAAATAAACCAGCACTTCCCATTATGAACATAATTAAACCAGATGAAACAGTTGAATCAAGAAATAATTTTTTAAAAGCTTTAAAATCAATTGTTTTATAAATAAAACATCCGACGAATAAACTATACACAACTGCCACACCTGCTGCTTCTGTTGCAGTAAATAGCCCTGAATAAATTCCTCCTAAAATAATGACAGGTGTCATAATTCCCCAAAGTGCATCCTTAAATGTTTTCATTCTTTCTGCCGAATTTGCTTTTTCTCTGACAACAATATTAGGTTCATATTTATTGATATACCATAACGCAGATAATGAATATAAAATTCCTAGTAATAGTCCTGGAATTATACCAGCCATAAACATTGTACCGACTGATTGGCCTGTAAGCATTGCAAATATTACAAATGGAATAGATGGAGGTATTACCATGCCAATTCCCCCTGAAGCTGCTACAAGCGCCGCTGCAAATTAATCTTTGTTATCATTATATACAGGAGCAACCTTTTCTTTAAATGCTGCTATTTCCTCAGAAGTTAATTCTTCTACTATTTTTAAATTAGGATAATCTCTTTTAATAGTATCAAGAGAATCTGCAGCATTTAATCTTGCTGCCTCTTTTTGTATATCCATAGCCTCTTTTGCTGCATCTTTAAATATTTGTTTTTCTTCTTCTGTCAATGTACCCCATAATTTTTCACTAACTGTTAAGAAAAGTGGGTCATATGAATAATTCCATAGCGTCAAATAATCTGATACTTCCAAAGTACGTTGAGAAAGAAGAAGGTCTATAGTATTTTCTGATGCATCGATTGTACCCTGTTGAGTTGATGTATATACTTCTGTTGAACTCATTGTTATTGGGTCAGCACCTAAATATTTTAATAAAGATACATGAACATTACTGCCGGGAATTCTCATTTTTAAACCTTTCATATCATCAGGTGTACGAATTGGATTTCTATTATTAACTACTTGTCTATAACCACCTTCTCCAAGACCAAGTGCTACCACACCAGATTCAGAGATAGCATCTAATAACGCTTGTCCTCCTTCACCACTCATATATTTATCAACATCTTCATAAGTGGGCAAAAGCCAAGGCATAGCAGGTACAATTGCTTTTGGCTGAATTGATGACCATACTAATGCATCTGTAAGATGAATGTCCGTAGAACCTGTTTGTAATAGTTCTATGCCAGTAGCTTGATTCCCACCACTCAACTGATCCATTGTATAAATTGTAATTTCAAATTTTCCATTTGTTTTTTCATTGATAAGTTCAACAAACTTAGTAGCACCTACATGCCAAGTACTGTTTTCGTTTGCAGCACTGCTAAACGATAATTTAATTTTTTCTCCTGATGACTCACCATTTGAATTACCTGCAGAATTGTTATTTCCGCTACAGGCAGAAAGTGATAAAACCATTGATAATGCTAGAATTAAAGCTAATAATTTTTTCATTTTTCCTCCTTAATGGATATTTACTATTCTCTTATATATTTGTTATAGATACATGTATACGCGTATACATGTATCTATGATATTTATTATAGCAGATATTATGGTTTTGTCAACAGAAAAAATAACGATTTCAAATATTAAATTTAAACCCTGAATTGTAAAACTTAATTAGACCCTTTTTTTGATTGCAGTCTAATTTAGTCTTGCAAATTCAAGGGTCTAATTAACCATGCAAATTAGTAATCCAATAAATTTGTTTTGTGAAGTCTGATGTAGAAATTTTAATTACGTGGAACCGCCGTAGGGGACGGGCTTTGTGTTATGATTATATTATGCTCAGATAGTGCAAAAAGGGAGATTCACTTTTATTAAAGTAAACTCCCTATCAATTCCTAATTTTTAACTTATATAAGCTTTGTTAAATCCCACATATTTTCTAATACATATTTAATGTTATATTTTTCTATAAGTTCTTTAGAATTTACCTGCCAACCTGCAAGAATTGGAGTTGCTCCGGCATTTATTGCACACTCCATATCAAATTTTGAATCACCAACGTAATATGTTTCTTCAGGTTTGCTATTTAAAACATTCAATGCCATCATTAAGGGTTCCTTATGGGGCTTATGTTTTTCAGTGTCATCAGCAGTAATAATCACATCAAAATATTTATCTATATTAAAATTTTTTATAGCTGTTACTGTGGAATTTTTTAATCTTGACGTAACAATCCCTAATTTAATTTTTCTTTTTTTCAAATAATCAAGTATTTCAGGAACATTATCGTAAAGAGTAACTTCGCTATTAAATCTATCAACTTGATATTCCCTATAGCATGCAAGAACGTCCTCAATATTGTATTTTCCAAAATCTCTGTTCATAGTTGTTAACAGAGGCTCTCCAAATGTAGACATAATATATTCTTCATCACATTCATCTCCACGAAATGCTGAATAGATATGCTTAAAGGAATTAATTATTAATTGATTTGTATTTGCTAATGTACCATCGAAGTCAAATAATACTGTAGAAATCATACTGCTCTCCTATTACTTTTTACTTTTCTTTCCCATTTTTCATCGAAAGGCCGATTCTTTGTCTTTCTGTGTCAATATTTATAATTGTAACATTTACTATGTCTCCCACTTCCACAACTTCCATAGGGTTTTTAATAAATTTATCACTCATTTCTGAAAGGTGAACCAAACCATCTTGTTTTACTCCAATATCTACAAATGCTCCAAAATCAACAACATTTCTCACTGTTCCAGATAGCTTCATACCTACCTTCAGGTCTTCCATTTTCATTACATCGCTTCTCAATATTGGTTTTGGCATTTCATCCCTTGGGTCTCTGCCAGGTTTTTTAAGTTCCTCAATAATATCAGTTAAGGTTGGAACACCAATATTTAACTCTTCTGATAAAACTTTTATTCTTTCATTATATTTATCTTTAAAAGATTTTTTTTCTTCTTTAAATTTAATTTGTGACAATGCTTCTAGACTTTTTAAAGTTTTATTTTTACTTTGAATTGAAACATTTTTCTTTTCTTTAACTTCAATTTTTAATATTCTTTCATTAATATCTTTCAATCTATCTTCTTTAATATCATCAACTGTGTAGCCTAACTTTTTAAGTAATTTTTCAGCTATATCATAAGATTCCGGATGTACCGCTGTTTTATCTAGTGGATTATTACCATCGGAAATTCTTAAAAATCCTGCACATTGTTCAAATGCCTTTTCTCCAAGCTGTTTTACTTTCATCAATTCTTTTCTATCTGTAAATTTACCATTATCTTCTCTATATTTTACAATATTTTTAGATACTGTTTTAGTAACACCTGAAACATATTGCAAAAGAGCTGTAGAAGCAGTGTTTAAATCAACGCCAACACTGTTAACACAATCTTCAACAACACCATCCAATGCTTGACCTAATTTAGTTTGATTAACATCATGTTGATATTGACCAACTCCAATACTTTTTGGATCAATTTTTACTAGTTCAGCTAATGGATCTTGCAATCTTCTACCAATAGAAATTGCACCTCTAATAGTAACATCAAGTTCAGGATATTCTTCTTGAGCTAATTTAGAAGCTGAATAAACAGAAGCTCCTGCTTCGCTTACTATAGCATATGTAACATTTTTGTCGATTTTAGAAAGCATCTCCGAAACTACTTGTTCAGTTTCTCTTGAAGCAGTTCCATTACCTATTGTTATAACATCTATATCATATTTGTTTATCCAATCCATCATAAACTTTTGAGATTTTTCTACTTCATTTTTTGGTTCATTAGGATAAATAACACCATAATCTAATAATTTTCCAGTTCCATCTAATACTGCTAATTTGCAACCTGTTCTAAAACTTGGGTCTATTGCAAGAACTGTCACATCTTTAATTGGGGGTACCATCAATAAATTTTTTGTATTTTTACCAAATACCTTTATTGCTTCTTCTTCGGCTCTTTCTGTTAGCATATTTCTTATTTCTTTTTCAACAGATGGCATTATTAATCTTTTGTAGCCATCTTCGATAGCAGAAATATAAAATTCAGTGGTGATTGCAGACTCATTCTTAATTTCTTTAGATTTTAGAAAACTAATTGCCTTTTCATCAGGTGTATTTAATTTAACTTTTAACTTTTTCTCTTTTTCTCCTCTGTTAATTGCAAGAATTCTGTGATTTGCAATAGCTTTAACTGGTTCTTCAAATTTATAATACATTTCATAAACTGTTTGTTCTTCTTCATCTACAGCTTCAGAAGTTATGATGCCATCAGCATAATACATCTCTCTTAAATATTTTCTATAATCTGCATTATCAGATACTGATTCAGCTATTATGTCACATGCACCTGCATATGCATCCTTCACATTTTCTACACCTAGTTCTTCGTTAAGAAATGGTCTAGCTATTTCGTCTAAATCTCCATCAAATAATTCTTGTGCTATAATAATGTTCGCAAGGGGCTCTAATCCCTTTTCTTTGGCCTTTGATGCCCTTGTAGATTTTTTTTGCTTATAAGGTCTATATAAATCCTCTACACGTTGCAATACATCAGCATTTAATATATCATTTTTAAGTTCTTCCGTAAGCTTACCCTGCTCTTCTATTAAACGAATTACTTCTTCTTTTCTAACTTCAAGATTTCTTAAATATGTAAGCCTTTCAAATAAATCTCTTAAAACAACATCATCTAAGGATCCTGTTTGCTCTTTACGATACCTTGCTATAAAGGGTATTGTATTGCCCTCATCAATTAATTTTACTGTATTTTCAACTTGAAATGGTTTTAAATTAAATTCATCACATAATACTTTATTTATATCAACCATTTTCCACTCTCCCTTCTGTATAACAATATATTTAACAACAGATGAGCAATAGATTAGCGTGGTGAGCGATTAAATCTATTGCTACTAAATTGCTTCTCAATTGTTCCTTGATTTCATAACTAAGTATTCATTTATAAACATGTCAATGTTACCATCCATAACCGATTGAACATTTGCTGTTTCCGCATTTGTTCTATGATCCTTAACCATGCTATATGGATGGAAAACATATGATCTTATTTGACTTCCCCAAGCTATTTGATTATATTTACCCTGGATATCTTCTATTTTTTCTTTATTTTCAATTTTTTTAATTTCAACTAATTTTGATTTAAGAAGCTTCATAGCTACTTCTTTATTTTTAAACTGAGATCTTTCATTTTGGCAGGAAACAACTACACCCGTAGGTATATGAGTAATCCTAATAGCTGAATCAGTAGTGTTTACATGTTGTCCTCCTGCACCAGTAGAACGATAAGTATCAATTCTCAAATCTGACTCATTAATATCTACATCTTCCACATTTTCCATTTCAGGGGTAACGTCCACTGAAGCAAATGATGTATGTCTTTTTTTTGCTGCATCAAAAGGAGATATTCTGACTAATCTGTGAACGCCTTTTTCTGATTTTAAATATCCATATGCATTTTCGCCCTCAACAAGCATAGTTACGCTTTTAATTCCAGCTTCTGTATCAGGTAAAATATCAATTATCGTTAATTTATAATTATGATCCTGTACCCATCTTGTATACAATCTATACAACATATCTGCCCAATCTTGAGCTTCAGTACCGCCAGCTCCTGCATGGATGGACAATATTGCATTATTTGTGTCAAATTCTTCATTTAAAAGAGCAGCAACTCTAGCATTTTCTAATATTTTGCCTACCTTATCCATCTCTTTTTTTAATTCAGGCAGGTTACTTTCGTCGTCCTCTTCTTTTATCATTTCAATAAATAGTTCTAAGTCTTCCACCTGTCTTTTGAGTGACTCATATTCTTCTATTCTGTCATTGTTGTTTTTTAGCTTTTGTGATACCTTTTGTGCATTTTCCTGATCATTCCAAAAATCAGGTTCTTGAATTTCAGATTCTAAAAGTATATTTTCATCCTTTAACTTTTCCAAGTCAAAGAGACCCACCTACCTCGCTTAACATTTCATTAAACCTTTTAAAGGTTTCAGTAATCTCATACAAATCAACCAAAATTATCAACTCCTTCTTAACGATTTAGCAAGCTTATCTATCGTCCTCTATTGTTCTTTTACTCGTTTGCTCCGCAACATTTTTTATATTTTTTGCCACTGCCACATGGGCATGGATCATTTCTTCCCACTTTTTTTGTTTTATTAACAACAGGTTGTGGTTTTTGTCCTGAATCCCCACCGCTCATTCCTGTAATTTTAGCAACCTCTTTTCTCTGCATCTTTTCTTGAGGTCTAACTCTAAATAACATTTTTATGGTATCTTCTTGAATTGATGCTGTTAATTCCTCAAACATATCGAAACCTTCTACTTGATATGCTATAACTGGATCTTCATTCCCTAGCGCTCTTAATCCAATTCCTTGTCTTAACTGGTCCATAGCATCAATATGATCCATCCACTTAGTATCAACATTACGAAGAAGTACTATTCTTTCAATTTCTCTGAAAGTTTCTGGTGTAAATTCACGTTCTTGTCTTTCATAATGTCTTTGTGCGGCATTTTTTGCTTTTTCTTTCAATAAATCTTTGGTTATTTTATTTATATCTTCTCCTTCAAATCCTATGTTAATAGAGAATGTTTCAGCTATATACCTTACATAACCATTAATATCCCATTCCTCTGAATGTTTATCTTCAGAAGTATACATTTGTACGCCTTTTTCAATTAAATCATCAATCATGTTCATAAGATATTCTTTTAAGTTTTCACCTAGTAAAACTCTTCTACGTTCTGAATAAATAACTTCTCTTTGTTTATTCATTACGTTGTCATATTGTAAAACATGTTTTCTTATTTCAAAATTTCTTCCTTCAACTCTTGATTGGGCTGTTTCTATAGTTTTAGTTAGCATGCCTGCTTCAAGGGGTTCATCTTCTGGCATTCTTAATGTTTCAATTATTGCTTTTACTTTATCACCTGCAAACAACCTCATTAAATCGTCTTCTAATGATATATAAAATCTAGTTGAACCAGGATCCCCTTGTCTTCCTGCACGACCTCTCAACTGATTATCAATACGTCTTGATTCATGTCTTTCTGTACCAATAATATGAAGCCCACCAGCTTCAATTACTTTAATCTGTTCATCTCGAAGCTCTGATTTTGCAGCCTCCAAAAATTCCTTATATTTAGTTCTTGCTTCAAGAATTTCCACATCATCTGTTTCATTAAATCCATCAGCAGAAGCTATAAGCTCATCAGAAAATCCTTTAGCTTTCATTCTATGTTTAGCTAAATATTCAGGATTACCGCCAAGAACTATGTCAGTACCTCTACCTGCCATATTAGTGGCAATAGTAACAGAACCAAATCGGCCCGCTTGCGCAACTATTTCAGCTTCTTTTGCATGCTGTTTGGCATTTAAAACCTCATGTTTAATTCCTTGTTTTTTTAGTATTTTACTTATTAATTCAGATTTTTCTATAGAAATAGTGCCAACTAATATTGGCTGACCTGTTTTATTTTTTTCTATTATTTCATTTATAACTGCTCTAAATTTTTCAACCTCTGTTTTATATACTACATCTTGGTTGTCAATTCTTACAACTGCCTTGTTTGTAGGTATTTCAATTACATCAACACCATAAATTTCTCTAAATTCATTTTCTTCTGTTTTAGCAGTACCAGTCATACCTGAAAGCTTTTTATACATTCTGAAATAATTTTGGAATGTTATAGTAGCAAGTGTTTTAGATTCCTTTCTTACTTCAAGCTTTTCTTTTGCTTCTATAGCTTGGTGAAGTCCATTAGAATATCTTCTTCCATACATTAAACGACCTGTAAATTCATCTACTATTAATACTTCTCCATCCTGAACAATGTAGTCAATATCTCTCTTCATTGTATTGTGTGCTTTTAATGCTTGATTAATATGATGTGATATTTCCATATTCTCTTGGTCAGCTAAATTTTCAACATTAAAATATTTTTCAGCTTTAGAAATTCCTCTTGCAGTAAGAGTAACATTTTTACCTTTTTCATCTACTATAAAATCAACAGTTTCGTCTTCTTCTACATCTCCCATTAAAAAATCCATTTTGCTTTTCTTTTCTTCTGGGCTTTGAATCTTTCCTCTCAAACCTTTCACAAATTCATCTGCTTGGTCATAAAGTGATGTTGATTTATCACCTTCACCTGAAATAATTAATGGTGTTCTAGCCTCATCTATTAATATACTGTCAACTTCATCTATAATACAGAAGTTCAAATCTCTTTGAACCATTTGCTCTTTACGAACCACCATATTATCCCTTAAATAGTCAAATCCAAATTCATTATTTGTACCATAAGTTATATCACAGTTATAGGCAGCCCTTCTTTCATCATTTGTTATGCCATGAACTACACATCCTACAGTTAAACCCAAAAAATTATGAACCTTACCCATCCATTCGCAGTCACGTTTCGCAAGATAATCATTAACTGTAATAACATGAACTCCTTTACCTTCAAGGGCATTTAAATATACAGGTAATGTTGAAACCAATGTTTTTCCTTCACCTGTTCTCATTTCTGCTATACGTCCTTGGTGAAGAACCACACCGCCTATGAGCTGAACCTTATAATGCTTTTGACCTAGAACTCTCCAAGCTGCTTCTCTTACAACAGCAAAAGCTTCAGGTAATATATCATCTTTTGTTTCACCCTGATTCAGTCTATCTTTAAATTCTTTAGTTTTAGCCATAAGTTCATTATCTGATAAGCCCTGCATTTCAGATTCTAAATTCAAAATTTTTTCAACTGTTGGTTCTATTCTTTTTACTTCTTTTTCACTGTATGAACCAAATATTTTTTCTAAAAACTTCTTCATAGTTTTATCCCTTTCCTACATATCCAAATTATTTTGAAGCTTTATACCCTGCGGTATATCCTGAGCTCCATGCCCACTGCAGATTAAATCCACCGCAATCACCGTCAACATCCAGTAATTCACCTGCAAAATAAAGGTTTTTCACCTTTTTTGATTCAAGGGTTTCAGGCCAGACTTCTGATAAGTCAATTCCTCCTGCAGTAACTTGAGCCTGCTGCCATGCATTATGACCATTTACCTGGAATTTCCATTCCTTTAAAATATTAACAATCTTATAAATATTCTTTTTATTTAAATTTTTACTTAATGTTTCGTGATCTTCAAAGCCTGCTTCATTTAATGCTACTGAAATAAGCTTTTTATTAATAAATCCAATTAAACTGTCTTCTAAATTTTTATATCCAATTTTAGAAAACCTATCTCTTAAAATTTCATAAAGGTCATTCTTTTCAATATTTGGAAACATATCCACCTGAACATACACAGTTTCACCTTTATTCATTTCTTCTATGGCCATCCTGCTTATTTGTAATATTGGCGGACCTGATATTCCATATTCTGTGAATAATATTTCTCCATCTTCTATCCTGATAGTTTTATTGTTCGTTATTGCTCTCACATTGCCATCAAACCTAATGCCAGCAATTCTCTTGAAAAACTTACCTTTTAGTTTAAGTTGAACTAATGCTGGAAATGGTTCAATTATTCTATGACCTAGATTTTGTGCTATTTTATAACCTTCTCCGTTTGAACCTAGCTGTGGACTTGCTTTTCCACCAGTACAAAGAATTACCTTGTCAGCATAAAAGACAGTATCATCATTTATAATACTAAATTTACCTTTACTATATCTTAACTCCTTCACTTCAAAATCTGTTATTTCTTCAATATTTAGCCTTTCAACCTCATATCTTAATACATCCAAAATGCTAGATGCTTGTAAGGAGTTTGGATATACTTTTCCGCTTTCATCAATATATGGATAAATTCCTAACTCTTCAAAGAAATTTAAAGTTTTTTTCAATCCAAAGTTTTCGAACACCTTTTCTACATGATTAAAATTATTTCCATGATAACAATTAAGAGATAAATTCATATTAGTATAATTACATCTACCATTGCCTGTAGCCAGAATTTTTTTTCCCACTCTATTCATTTTTTCATAAATAGTTACTTCTGCACCAGATTTACGTGCAACTATGGCTGCTATTAATCCAGCTGCTCCCCCACCAATTACAGCTATTTTCATAAAATCATTCCTTTATACTCTTGTCTTTTATAGGTTTATATGTCTTAATGATTTGTTCTGCGATTTTAAGCCCGTCTATTGCAGCAGACATTATACCTCCAGCATACCCAGAACCTTCACCACAAGGAAAAATACCCTTAACACTGCTTTGTAAATCATCATCTCTAGTAATTCTAACAGGAGATGATGTTCTTGTTTCAACGCCAGTAAGCACTGCATCTGGTCTATCAAAACCTGTTAACCATGTGCCAAAAGCAGTTATACCTTCTACTATACTATCACATACAAATGCAGGTAGGCAATCCCATAAATTTGCAAAAGTTGAACCAGGTCTATAGGTTGGATATATTTCCCCAAAACTTTTAGATGGTTTTTTTTCTGCAAAATCTTTAAACAACTGAACTGGAGCATGATAATTCCCTCCTCCCAATTCAAATGCTTTCTGCTCAAATTTTCTTTGAAACTCCACACCCGCTAGAGGGCCTTCGGCCTTAAAATCAGTAGGACTAACTGTAACAACAATGGCACTGTTTGCATTTTCTAAATCTCTGTCATAATAACTCATGCCGTTGGTAACAACTCCACCCTTTTCTGATGCAGAACCAGTAACCATTCCTCCAGGGCACATACAAAATGTATAAACAGATCTTCCATTTTTACATTTATGTACAAATTTATAATCAGCCGGTCCTAAATTTAAGTGTCCTGCCATTTCTCCATATTGAGCTTCATTAATCATACTCTGATGATGTTCAATCCTCACACCTATTGCAAAAGGTTTTGCTTCCATTTCTAATTTTTCGCTTAACATTTCAAAAGTATCTCTTGCGCTGTGACCTATTGCTAATACTAATACATCTGTATCAATTATATCATTTTCGGTTTCTATTCTATATAGGTCATTATCCTTTACACAAATATCTGTAACAAGTTCTTCAAATCTAAATGTTCCACCTAATCTTATAACTTTTCTCCTAATATTAACAAGCACTTCCCTTAATAAATCTGTCCCTACATGAGGTTTATTTACATAAAGAATTTCTTCTGGCGCTCCTGCTTCAACAAATTCTTCTAATACTCTTTTACCTCTTTTGGATCTGTCTTTTATTAATGTATTTAACTTACCATCTGAAAAGGTACCTGCTCCGCCTTCTCCAAATTGGATATTTGATCTTTCATTTAATGTTCCATCTTTCCAAAACTTATCAATATCTTTTATTCTGTCTTTAACTTTTTTTCCTCTTTCGATAATTATAGGTTCATATCCTTTTTCAGCTAACAACAGTGCACAAAATAACCCTGCTGGACCACATCCAACTATTACAGGCCTATTTTCAAGTGGTTGGTCGCCAGTTGTTTCTATTTCATAATTAAAAGGTTCAACTACGGATATGTTATTATTTCTTTTAGACAATTTAATATCACTATCATTATGCAACTCAACATCTAATGCATAAATAAATAATATATCATTTTTCTTTCTTGCATCTATTGATTTCCTAAATATAGATAAGGATTTTATTTGTTCTTTTTTTATTTTTAGTGTTTCTGCCGCTTTATTCCATAAATCTACTTCATTATGATTTAGTGGTAGTTTAACTTGTTGAATTCTAATCATAATAAGTTTCATTCCTTTCGCTGTGCTCAAGGCACAAATATTTAATGAAAGATTTCTCTTCCTCAACACATCTATATTCTGCTATAATGTATACGGATAAGCTGATACACTACAGAGCACGGG
>JAQVWY010000084.1 GCA_028709465.1 Tissierellia bacterium
ACCGTCTCAACGTGCGCTGTAAGCAGTAACATATCAATCAAATTGTGATATTTCTTCTAGCTATTATTCTATTACTTTTTCTATATTACCAATGTATTTCATTAATATTAAATGCACAATTCATCTTATTCATGCTAATCATAAATTTATTTCTTCTGGAAATTTGTTTCCTCTTAAATATGCACTTACTGGCATTCTCTTTTTTCCTGGCATTTGGAATTCTTCTATTATTAATATACCATCTTTAGTTTGAACTTGTATACCATCATAAGCACTTTTTATGACATATCCTGGTGAATGTTGAGAATTTTCATTTATATATGAAGCTTTATATACTTTAACATTGCTTTCATCCATAATAAAATATGCACCTGGAAATGGTGATAATCCTCTTATTTTATTGTAAATATTTACAGCATTATCATTCCAATTAATTTTGGTGTTTTCTTTGTTAAGCAACGGAGCATAACTTGACATAGAATCATCCTGCTTTATAGGTTGTAAATTGTTAATTTCAATTTGCTGTATTGTTTTAATGAGTAAATTTGCTCCTTCTTCCTTTAACAAATCATGAAGTGTTTCTACTGTCATATGTTCATCAATTTCTACTTCAGATTTTAGCAGCATATCTCCAGTATCTAACCCTACATCCATTAACATTGTTGTAACACCTGATTTTTTTTCACCATTTATTATTGCCCAGTTTAATGGCGCTGCACCTCTTAGTTTTGGCAATAAAGAAGCATGTACATTGATGCAGCCATATTTAGGCAATTGTAATATTTCTTTACTTAATATTTGGCCATATGCTACTACAACTATAATATCAGGATTATATGATTTTAATATCTCCACATTTTCTTTATCTTTAATTTTCAGAGGCTGAAAAATATTTAAATTCAATTCTTCAGCTTTTATTTTTATTTCAGATTTTTTTAATTTTTTCCCTCTACCTGAAGGTTTGTCTGGCTGTGTAACAACCAAAGAGATATCATGTCCGCTGTTGTAAAGTTTCTCTAATGTTGGTACTGCAAATTCAGGGGTTCCCATAAATATAACTTTCATAGTAACGCTACTCCTTATGCATTTTATCTATAAACAAAATTCCATCTAAATGATCTAATTCGTGACAAACGCATCTTGCAAGCGAGTCTTCTGCATCTAATGTTTTTTCATCTCCATTTTCATCTGTATATACAACAATAACATTTTTAGGCCTTTTTACTATTCCTTTAATATCAGGAACGCTTAAACAACCTTCTTTGTCAACTTGTTTTCCTGAAGTTTTTATTATTTTAGGATTAATCATTTTATAAACATTGTCGTCACCAACATCAATCACTACTAATCTTTTGAGTATGCCAATTTGAGGAGCTGCAAGCCCTACACCATCTGCATCATACATTGTATCAACCATATCATCAAGTAGTGTTTTTATTCTATCATCAATTTTAGTAACTTCCTTGCTTTTTTTTCTTAGTATTTCATCACCATTAATTCTTATATTTCTTAAAGCCATTTTTCCTCCTATTATTACTCTATTATATTGTATCTGTATTAATATTTATACTAATTTTAATATTTTCAATATCATTTGACATATAACTTTTTCGTATTATTTTTTTTAAATCATTCATTCGATAATTTGAGCATTTCACGTACAAATTAATTCTA
Organism: Tissierellia bacterium; assembly: GCA_028709465.1. Lineage (GTDB taxonomy): Bacteria > Bacillota > Clostridia > Tissierellales > Sedimentibacteraceae > Sedimentibacter. Next base: position 1,675 of record JAQVWY010000084.1, read on the forward strand.
TACTCATTATTTACTTTATATATATTATGAGGTATAGGCCTATATAATAATAAGCTTCTTTCCTTAACTAAATCTTTAACACATTCTTTTAACTCCTCATATCTATCCTGTGAAACCTTTTTTGCAAGTTCTTCGTTTTTGGAAATAGTACATATATTTATTATATTAATAAAAGGTGGAAATGCAAATTCTTTTCTTAATTTTAGCTCCTCATTAATGAATAAATGATAATCATTGTTCTTTGAAGCATTTATTATGAAATTATTTGGTTCGTAAGTTTGAATATACACCCTTCCTTCCTTATCTCCTCTGCCAGCCCTACCGCTGACCTGGGTTATAAGCTGAAATGTTTTTTCACTTGCATTATAAAAAGGTAAATTTAGTATAGCATCAGCAGACAATATACCTACTGTTGTAACATAAGGAAAATCAAAACCTTTAGCAAGCATTTGTGTTCCAATTAAAATATCTATTTTGCGATTTTTAAATCTTTCATAAATATTGTTATAACTATCTACATTATTCATCGAATCAAAGTCCATACGCTCTATAATTGAATTAGGGAACAAGTGATTAATTAACTTTTCTACATGTTGTGTACCGGCTCCAAATTGTTCAATTTTTTCACTTCCACAACTAGGACATTTATTCATAAACTTAATTGTTCTGCCACAATAATGACAGTGTAACATATTATCCCTAATATGATATGTCATTGATACGTCGCATCTATCACATCTTGATACGTGTCCACACTTTTTACATGATACGAATCCTGAATATCCTCTTTTATTTAAGAAAAGAATAACTTGTTCCTTATTATTTAGAGAAGTTTTAATACTTTCATACAATGCTTCACTGATGATAGTATTGTTACCCTTATCTAGCTCCTTGCTCATATCCACTATATCTATATGAGGTAAAACTGCATTTTGTGCTCTATTTTTCATTTCTATAAGCTCTATTTGTCCTTTTAAAGCCATATTGTATGTATTTATTGATGGAGTAGCAGTACCAAGTATCAACTTTGCATTTAATAAAACTGACATTTTAATCCCCACTTCAATTGCATCGTATTTTGGGGATGTAGAAGATTTATAACTATCTTCATGCTCTTCATCAATTATTATGACTCCCAAATCCCGTACCGGTGCAAAAAGTGCTGACCTAGCTCCTACAATAACGTCAACCTCTTTGTTGTAAACCTTGTTCCACTGTATAAACTTTTCTTTCTTCGTTAATTTGCTATGAAAAACTGCAATTTTATTACCAAACCTTTTTTTAAAACGATCTATTGTTTGAGCGGTTAAAGATATTTCAGGAACGAGCATGATTGATTGTTTATCTTTTTTTTGATAATGCTCAATTACTTCCATATAAACTTCTGTTTTACCGCTTCCAGTAACTCCATGTAACAAAAATACATTTTTATCATTATTAATTATTTTATTACAAGCATTTTTTTGTTCATCATTTAAATAAACTTTATTTACAATATATATATTATCTTCTTCATCTTCTTCATATAATACAGTATCACAAATAAGTATTTCCCTTTTAATAAGATTATTTATTATAGCTGATGAAACATTTAATTCTCTTATTAATTTATTAATATTTGTTTTACCATGTTTTTTCAAATATTCTATGACTTTTATTTGATTTATTGTTTTATTAATATTATATTCTTCAATAGGTTTAATTTCTTTAAGGTCAATTAATTTAACATAATTTCCTCTTTTTTTCACATCTTCGTTTATAATTTCAATAATGTTTTTATCTTTAAGATTAGTTAATAAATTATATAAATCATTTTCTTTGTATAATCTTTTTAATTTTGATAGATTTATAGTACCATCCTTTAATATGTTGAATAAATTAGATTCTTTTTTATTCAATGAAACTTCACAAAATCCAGAATTAATTACATTAATGATAAAATTGTTTTCATATTTCATCATTGCTGGAATCATTAGTCTTATTGCATCAGAATACTTACATATGTATCTATCTCGAATCCAAAAACATAACTTAATCATTTCCTCTTTTATAATAACTTCATCGTCTATAACGTCAATTATAGGTTTAATTTTATTATTTTCTAATTCACTGCTAGAACTTAAAGAAACTACTAATCCATCGATAATATGTTTATTCCTTGCGAAATTAACTTTTACTCTTTTTCCGATTTTTATTTTTTCTATAAATTCTTCCCCAACACCATAGGTATAAATGCGGTCTGTACTTTTAGAATTGTTATTTAAAATTATTTGTGCATATATACTATACATATATTCACATCCATCTTCTTATTATCATACATTTTTTAACCTTTCATAATTTTCTTCTTAAGAAAAAATCAGCCAAAAATGACTGATTACTATAATTAAGAAACATAAATTACTTTTATTCTGATAAATGAACTTCTCTTTCTGCATGTTCTAAAATTCTTTCATAATTTTCTATTTCTTTCCTTCTTTGCTCTTCTGTTTCATATATAGCTTCGAATTCTTCATCATAAAACTCTTCAATTGCAATACATACAGGTTTCTTAGTACCTGTTTTTATCAACACTTCCTGGCCGTCAATTATTTGTCTTGCTCTTTTTGCTATTATAGTAACAAGTGAATATCTGCTATCCACCATATCAATTAGCTTATCTATAGATATCTTTCTCATGAATATACCTCCTATACTTCTTGAATTTTTTGGATTAGCTTTTGATTTCTCATTGCTTTATTCTTTTCTGCAGAAATTATGTTCTTAATTTTATTTACAGCAATTTCAATTTCATCATTTAAAACAACATAATCATATTGAAAAGCATAGTTTAACTCATCATAAACACATTGCATTCTTTTTAGTATTACTTCTTTTGAATCAGTTCCTCTACCTACAATTCTGTTTTTTAATTCTTCAATAGATGGTGGAAGAATAAAAATAAAAACTCCATTTGGATAATTATTTTTTACGTTTAATGCTCCTTGTATATCAATTTCTAATATTATATCTTTACCATTTTCTAATTCTTTTAATACTTCATTTTTCAAAGTACCGTAGTAATTTCCATAAACACATGCATATTCAATAAATTCATTATTCTTAATTTTTTTCAAAAAACTTTCTTCATCTAAAAAAAAGTAATTTCTTCCCTCTAGTTCACCAGTTCTTGGCTTTCTTGTAGTTGCAGAAATTGATACTTTAATATTATCCATCTCTTCAATTAATTTTTTGCATATAGTACCTTTCCCTGAACCCGAAGGACCAGAAATTACTATTAATAAACCACTTTCCATCCTTAACCGTTGTCACCCTCTCATTTGATATTATGATTATTGTGTTCGAATCTTTGAGCCATAGTATCAGGTTGAATCGCAGATAAAATTACATATTCGCAATCTGTAATGATTACAGCTCTAGTTTTTCTTCCATAAGTAGCATCTATTAACTTACCCTTTTCTCTAGTTTCTTGAATAACTCGCTTTATAGGTGCTGAATCTGGACTTACAATTGCAATTATGCGATTAGATAATGCTATGTTTCCAAAACCAATATTAACAGTATTATTAAACATTACTTACTCCTATTCTATATTTTGTACTTGTTCTCTAATTTTTTCTAATAAATTTTTAATTTCTATAACAACTTGTGTAATATTAAGATTTGCAATTTTAGAACCGATAGTATTTATTTCTCTATTAGCTTCTTGAATTATGAAATCTAGCTTTCTGCCAATAGAACCGCCATTATTAAGGGAAATGTCCAATTGATCTATATGTGATTTAAACCTTACTATTTCTTCATTAATATCACTTTTATCAGAATAAAAAACTATTTCATTATATAATCTGTTTTCATCTAAATCATAAGTATTACCTAATAATTCTTTAACTCTTGCTTCTAACTTTTCTTTATAATCGCTAACAATTGTTTCAGTATGCATGCTTATTTCATCTATTAATTCAAGAATTTTTACCATGCAAGTTCTTATGTCAGTTTCTAACTGTATTCCTTCCTTGAGCCTCATTGAAATTAAGTTATTAGCAGCAATAGTAACAGCATTTTCTACGCATATTCTTAATTCATCTTCGTCAGCTTTATCCTCTCTAGCTACTAAAACATCTTGAAATTTAATTATAGTATCTATGGATGGTTCGTCATTTATATTAAGTTGTGCTTTTATTTCATCAATTGCATCTTTATATTGTTTTGCTAAATATAAATTTGGAACAATGATAGTATCTGATTCACTTATATAATCAATGTTTAAATATACGTCTATTCTACCTCTTTGTATACTATTTTTCAATATTTTTCGTATATTATCTTCAAAAAAGCGCAAATGACGAGGTGTTTTAATATTTATATCACAATATCTATTGTTAATTGTTTTAATTTCAGCAGTGATGCATCTTTTTCCGTCATTATGTTCACCCTTGCCATAACCGGTCATACTAATAATATTTGCCATTTGTTATCTCCAAGTTTTGTTTAATTATATAGTATTAATTATAACATTTATTTTCAATTAGTAAACAAAAAATTTTTTTTGCTGACATAAATATGAATTTGATGTACAATATAACGAATGAGAACTAATTTTAGGAGGCTTTCTATGTCATTTGATGGCGTTTTTTTAAATAGCATTAAAGATGATTTACAAGATAAATTAATCAATGGCAGAGTTGATAAAATACATCAACCTGATAAAAATGAAATAATAATTTCTATACGATCTGGTGGAGAAAACTATAAGTTGATAATAACTACTATGAGCAGCAACCCTCGTATACATTTAACTAATATTCCAAGAAAAAATCCTGATGTACCCCCAATGTTTTGCATGTTATTAAGAAAACATTTAATAGGATCATATATTAGAGATATTAAACAAATTAATTTTGACAGAATTATAGAAATAACATTTGAATGTAAAGATGAATTGCAAACTACTGTCAATAGGTCATTAATTATAGAAATAATGGGAAAACACAGCAACATTATTTTTATAGATTCAAACACAAGAAAAATTTACGATTCCTTAAAACGTGTTGCAGAAAACATAAGCAGTATAAGACAAGTTTATCCAGGGCTAACATATATACTTCCGCCTTTGCCTGAAAAAATCAACCCAATAAAAGTTACAAAAGAAGAATTTTTAGAGGCTCTAGAAAAAACAAATGATGGTATTAAGATTTATGACTTTATTTATAAAACATTTACTGGTATGAGTCCTTTTATTAGCAAAGAAATTTGCTTTTTATCTAATTTGTATGAAGGTAATAATATTGGAGAACTAAAAAATTATGAAAAAGAAAAATTTTATGATTCCTTCAATATAATTATAAATAAAATAAAAAATAAAAATTATTCTTATAATATTTATTCAAATGATGATTTAAAAGTTTATGACTATTATTGTTTTGATATAGAATGCTTAAAATTACATAAGAGTAAATGCTTTAATGATCCTAGAGATTTGTTAGACTTTTTTTATTTTGACGTTGATGCTAAAAATAAAATAAATCAAAAAGTATCAAGCTTATTAAAAACCATAACGACGAAACTAGAAAGAGACAGAAAAAAAATAGAAAAACAAAGAAATGAACTATTAAATGCAGAGGATCGAGAGAAATATAGAATATATGGTGAATTAATTATTTCTAATTTACATGAAACTCCTAATATGAATAAAATTACTGTTTTAAATTATTATGATCCAGAGCAAAAAACAATAACTATTCCTTTAGACCCAAAACTAAATTTAAAGCAAAATAGTCAGAAATATTTTAAAAGATACACAAAACTAAAAAATGCTGAGGAAGAACTTATTGACTTAATTAATTCAGGAAATGAAGAAGTTAAATATTTAGAAAATATTCTTTTTTCTATTGAAGAGTGTAAAACCATAGAAGATTTGGACGACATTTATATAGAACTGATTAATGAAGGATTTATCAAAAGAAAAAGAACACAAAAAAAGTCAAAGGAATATAAACCTAAAATACTAACTTACATTTCATCAGGCGGTCGTGAAATATTAGTAGGAAAAAATAATCTTCAAAATGAAATGATAACATTTAAAATAGGCAAAAAAGAAGATTTTTGGTTTCACGCTAAAAATATACCTGGTTCTCACGTTTTAATTAAAACAAATGGTGATGAATTAACCGATGAAGAATATGTGGAAGCTGCTAAAATTGCTGCCTATTACAGCAAAGGGAAAAATTCCAGCAGTGTAGAAGTCGATTATACTAAAAAATCAAATATAAAAAAACCACCAAATTCGAAACCTGGATTTGTAATATATGATACAAATTTTTCAATGTTAGTTGAACCAGACATAACAGGAATACAATTAAAGAATTAAAAAACGGGGACATAATAAGTTTGAGGACATTCCTTTAAGACTAGACCACATATACTTTCTTTCTTAAAGATGTGTCCCCATTCCTTGTCATCCTTTAATTACAACCTGACTTATTCCGTCTGTTTCTTCAAGCTGAACACTAATTCTCTCGCTTCTTGATGTAGGTACGTTCTTTCCTATAAAATCAGCTCTTATTGGCAATTCTCTATGACCTCTATCTATTAAAACAGCAAGTTCAACATTTTTAGGTCTTCCCTGATCAACAATGGCATCTAGTGCTGCTCTAACAGTTCTGCCTGTATAAAGCACATCGTCCACTAATATAACTGATTTGTCTTTTACGTCATAATCAAAGCTTTCTACTGAATATGGAGCATCTACATCCTTGTTATCATTATCATCTCTGTAATAAGTGATATCTAAAGGAAAAACTGGTACTTTTGAGCCTTCTATTTCTTCTATTTTTTTAGAAAGTTTTAAAGACAAAGGCCATCCTCTAGTTTTAATTCCAATTAGTACAATATTTTCTACGCCTTTATTTTTTTCAATTATCTCATGAGCAATTCTGACTAATGCTCTTTCAATTGCTTTTTTATCCATTATTAAAGCCTTTGTTTCCATAAAATCATCCTTTCAAGTTTATTTCAAATTAATATTCTACTAACTTTGTCAGAACTTTTAAAAAGTAGCACGGAAGCTCTGAATCAAATTCCATATATTTTTTTGTTGATGGATGAATAAAGCCTATTGATTTTGAATGCAACAATTGCCCAGAAAGTCCAAATTTATTTGTTGCCCTGCCATACACATCATCACCAACAACAGGATGACCAATATATTTCATATGTACCCTGATTTGATGGGTTCTACCTGTCTCAAGCTTTAATTTTACTAAGGTATAATTTTTATAGCGCTTCAACACACAATAATTAGTTATTGCTTCCTTGCTATTTTTATATGTTACTGCACGTTTTTTTCTATCATTATCACTACGTCCTAATGGTGCATCAATAACTCCCTGTTCCTGCTTTATGTTTCCTTCAACTAATGCATAATAAATTCTATTAATTGAATGTTCTTTTAAACAAAGAGACAAAAATTTATGTGATGCATCATTTTTAGCTACTAACATTAAACCTGAAGTGTTCTTATCAAGTCTATGAACAATACCAGGTCTCATAACACCGTTAATTGATGATAAACTTTCCAAGTGATACATTAATCCGTTTACCAATGTACCTGAATAATGTCCCGGAGCAGGATGTACAACCATTCCTTGAGGCTTATTTATTACCGCAATGTCATCGTCTTCATAAATTATTGATATATCAATATCTTCTGCATCAATATTTAAAATTTCTGGTTCAGGAACAGAAATTTCTATAACATCACTTTTTTTAATTTTATAATTAGATTTAATATTTTTATTATTGACGGTTATATTTCCATCTAATATTAATTTTTGTACGGAATTTCTAGACATATCCTGCAATTTTTGAGCTATATACGAATCTATTCTTTCATTGTCTGCTTCTGAAATTAATACGATATTATTCATTAATATTTTCACTCTTTTCAAACTTATTGCTAAAAACTAATATCATCAATAAAATAGTTCCACATACTACAAAGCTGTCAGCAACATTAAAAACAGGAAAATCATAAAAACTTCCAAATCTAACATCTAAAAAATCTACAACGTAACCCAACCTAACTCTGTCTATAAAATTGCCTATTGCACCTCCAGCTATAAGTGTTAATGACAATTTTGAAAGAATATTAAGATTTTTATTAACAAAAAATATATATGCTAATATCACCAACATAATAATTGTAACTAATACAAAAAACCATATTTTATTTTGTAGCATACCAAATGCAGCACCTCTATTTTCAACATACGAAAGTCTAAAAAATTCATCAATTATTTTAATTTCGCTTCCATCCCTTAAAGTATTTGTTGCCCAAACTTTAGTAACCTGATCTAAAATAATAGACAATACAAAAATAAACCCAAAAATAATATTCATAATAATCCTTTCTAACAGCTATTAAACGTAATATTTTACCTCAATTTTAACTCTATTGCTTTTAGTAAGTCCCAAATTTTTTGATACTTTAAATCTCCCATACTTACTAATTGACAACATATCTTTTTCATTTACTATATAAGATGTTTTATCAATAACCTGCCAATTAACCTTAACATCACCAGATTTTATTATGCTAGAAGATACTTCCCTTGATTTATTTGTCAAGTGCTTTACAATATTATCTAACCTCAAAGATGAAGAATTGATATTTAACAAAATATGCTCCTGTTCTTTAAAATGCAAATTACTAATATCTATCTTCTCAATTTCAACTTTATTATGTCCTATTTTTTCAAGGTTATAAACTATGAAATCCGCTATATCATTGTGAATAACAATATCTGCATATTCATCATACACATATATATCACCGCTTTTATTTCTATCTATCCCTAAAGACATTATAGAACCAAGATAATCCTTGTGATTTAGTTTTTTAAATTTTGATTTGTTATGTACTCTTATACCACATATAAATTCACTATAATTTAAATCTTCATAATATTCAGGGTATAAAATGAAAACTTTCCTCTCACCATGTTCATATGAGGGGAAAAGTTCAAATTTAATATTACTATTATGTATTAAAGGTAAACTTATTTCTGCTATATAAGGATTAACAAATTCCGTTATAGCAGGAATATAATTTTTATTTACAAATGCAATTTTATCAGAAATTTTTCTTAAATGTTTCTTTGTTTCATCATCGCTTATATAATCATAATATTTATCAAAATCTTTCATATGGAAACCTCTAAAGTGCAAGGACTATAGAATATATCAAATTTAACAACAAATATGCCAGAATAGGAGAAAAATCCAGCATTCCCATACCTAATCCTAATCTTTCTAATAAAGCTCTACATGGCCCTAATATCGGTTCCGTTAGTACATAAATAAAATATGCTAATTTTGAATTTCTTAAAGTTGGAAAAAAAGATAACAACACTCTCACTAAAATTAAAGAATTCAATAGCCTAATAAGCAGCCCGAGAGATGTTTTTATTATATACATATATTACCACCCATTTTTATTTATTGTAGAAAAAATTTCTTTCAAATCTGTCACCAAGACGTCCATCAATCTGTACATTACTTGGTGCAATTACAAAAATCCCATGTGATACTTTTTGTATACTTGCTTCTAAAGCATATACTGCTCCTTTAACAAATTCAAATATTTGTTTTTGATCTTCTAATTCTAATCCTTCAATATTTAGAACTACAACTTTTCTGCTCTTTATTTCATCTATTGCTTTAGTACAATCTTCGTATTTTTCAGGCTCACAAATATAAACCTTCATATCAGAATTAGAATGTACCTTTATAACGTTATTTCTTTTAGAATATGTTTCAACTTTGTCTGACTGTTTAAATTCTGTTTCATCAATGTCATCATCTTCATAATCATCATCATAATCTGTAATACCAATTAAATCTTTTACCTTATCCATCATTCCCATTTTATAGCCTCCTGTTTAATTAATAATTTTTATTCATTAATTTTAATTATATAAACATTTACTTAGAATAATCTCTTGCCCCAAATATAGCAGTTCCAATTCTAATAATATTAGCCCCTTCTTCTATTGCTATTTCAAAGTCATTTGTCATGCCCATGGATAAATATTTCATTTCAACATTGGATAGATTCATATTAGAGATATTATTATAAATTTCCTTCATTTTTCTAAAAATCCATCTAATGTCTTCTGGATTTTCAGCATAGGGAGCGACAGTCATCAACCCCATAATTTTAATATTTTCATATTTCTCCAAAGCCTTAACAAATTTATAAGCATCTTCTTCTCTTACACCAAATTTACTTTCTTCTTCGCCAATATTCAATTCAATTAATACTTTAGCAATTAATCCCTGTTGTTTTGCTTTTTTATTTATTTCCTCTGCTAAACTATCACTTTCTACTGAATGAATGAGCTCTACCTTATCTATTATGTATTTAACCTTATTTTTTTGCAAATGGCCAATCATATGCCATTTAATATCTTGATCTTGGAGCTGCTCATATTTGCTCACTAATTCCTGAACTCGATTTTCACCCAAATTATCAAGTCCGTTTTCAACAGCTTCCTTTGCTCTTTGGGAATCCACTGTTTTGGATACAGCAATTACAGTAATATCCTTATAGTCTCTCCCTGACTTTTCTGAAGATGCAATTACTCTTTTCATAATATTATCTATATTTTCTTTAATGCTCAACTTACCGGCCCTCCTATTTCAATATTTGACCTTCATACACCTTATCAGGCTCTAAAATAATTTTATCAAATATTTTAATTGTTTCATGTATATTTTCATTAATTGTTATAGTTCTTCTTTTATTTTCACTAACATAATCACCTATATAAACAACTGCATTTTCATCATCTTTTCCTAATATCTCAACCG
>JAQVWY010000160.1 GCA_028709465.1 Tissierellia bacterium
GAGAATGATAAAGTGATAATATAAGTATTTTGTATGCAAGGAGGTGGTTTATGTGGCTCTTATATTCTGTGATGGATTTGACCATTGCGCAACCAAAGATATGTTGAAGAAGTGGGATTATTTTGATGTAGATTATTTTTATATTGATAATATTAACAAAAGAACAGGGAATGGAGCATTAAGGTCTTCAGCAACATATGCTAAAGTTATGGGGAAATATTTACAAAATAATTTTCAAACATTGGTTTTTGGAGTTGCTAATAATTTAACTACCATACCTGATAAAGACCAATATATTGGGTATTCCTTTCTGGTAAATAAAGATATAAATATAGATGTAAGAATATATTATAATTATTTTGTTAAAATATATAGAGGAACAACTCTTTTAGGCACTTCTACAGTCCCAATAACTATTGGAAACGAATGGTTTTATTTAGAGATTAAGATATATCTTCACGATACAGAAGGTTATGTAATTATACGCAAAAATGGAGAAATTTTTTATAAATTAAATTCAATTAAGACTAGAAATTCTATAGAATATTGTAATCATTTGAGAATTAGAGTTCAGGATTATAATGCTATTATAGATGACCTTTATATTGATGATTCTAATTTTCTTGGAGACATCAAAGTGGAAACACTCTGCCCATCGGGAGCAGGAACAACTACTCAATGGGACGCTTTATCTGGAAACAACTATGAAAATGTAGATGAAGTATCTCAAGATGGTGATACATCTTATGTAAGCACAGCAACAGCAAATGAAATAGATACTTACGCTTTCGGTAATCTTACAACTACAAGTGGAACAGTTTATGGAGTGCAAGTTAATATGACGGCAAGAAAAGATGACGCAGGAAGTAGAAGTATTGCACCCGTAGTAAGACTAAGTAGTACGGATAGAATTGGTAACTCGGTATCAGTTTCGGATTCATATGTAAATCATATACAAATGTATAATACAAATCCAGACGATAGTGAAGCATGGACTATTGCTGATGTGAACGGTGCCGAATTTGGTGTGAAATTAATTGAATAATAAAGGGGTGATTAAATGTCGGCAATAGTCACTCAATTACCTATAGAAGTTGTGGTGCAACCTAATACCCAAAAAGCCAGATTAACTCAATTAGTTGTAGAGGTTGTAGTTTTAGAATCAACTACTAATTCTTACGATGAAACAAATTTAACTCAAGTTATTTTTATAAATCAAAGCAAAACAGAAGAATATGAAATAGACGAAACAAATAAAAGCCAAATTTTATTATGTTCTCAGGTTTGTATAGATACTTATATACCAACATCTTCCGAGTATGATGAAGTCAATAAACTCCAAATTATTATAATAAATCAACAAAAAACTGATAGTCAAATTAATATTGAAAATGTTACTCAAATTGCTTCTATATCTCAATCAATAATAGATATATTCATAGAACATGGTAGTAATATTTATGACGAAACAAGTTTAACCCAAATAATTAATATTCTTCAGGCAAGAAATGATATAGGGGTATTTTCTGAATTAGCATTAAGCCAAATACTTCTTGCTAATCAAATTATTTCTGACGTTCAAAATTATAATGAACAAGATAAAAATCAGTCAATTTTAGTAGTTCAATCTGAAGAAGATAATATAAAAAGTATCCCTACTAACTATATTGAAACTGAGTTAACTCAGAATATTTTAGTTTCAAATACAAAGACAGATATACAAACCAATATTGAGTTATTAAAACAAATAAATATAATAGTTAAACAAAATCAAAGTGATTCTATAATAATTTCTGAATTAAATAAATCAGAAATAATATCAGTTTCTCAATCTAAATTAGATCGTTTAATTAACGTTGAATTATCAAAAACACAAACTATTTTAATACTCCAAAATAGATATGATGAACAAACTGATGATTCTAAAATTTATGATGAAATAAATCTTAAACAAGTAATACTAATAAATAATATAGAGTCAGATGTTGTAACTTACAATAATTTAAATATAGAACAAATTATTAATGCAAATCAAAACATTATTGGTAAGTGTTTATTACTAGAAAACAATTGTTCACAAATTGTTTTAATTACCCAAACTGAATTGGATTATCCAGCATTTATTGAAAACAATTTATTGCAAATCGTTAAAATAAATCAATCACTTTTAGATGTAGCAGTATATAGTGATATACGTAATCAAATTATTTATATAATTCAATCTGGCATAGATAGATATCTTGGTGGTGTAAACGTTAATAAAATCTACGTATTTGCATCTTCTGATATATTTATTAACTTATCTGGTTCTATTGATTTTATAAATATAAATGGTTCATATAATAATACATTTATATTACAAGGAGGCTCTGAATTGATCTATACAGAAATAACAGATGAATATTTATATGCAGATTCTTCTTCAACTTTTATTTTTACAGTAGTTGATAATGAAAATTTGCCTTTAGATTTAAGTACATCAACAGTTGTTTTTGAGTTAAGAGGAAGTAGAAATGTAGCAACATCTGCGTTAATAACAAAATCAAGTGCTGATGGTGGAATAGTTGTTACTGGTGATAATAAAAATACAGTAATGATAAGTTTATCAGCAACAGATACTAAAGATTTAGAAGAAAATAGGGTTTATATTTTTGAATTGAAGATGAAAGATTTTGCGGGGAATCAAATCCCTCTTGCTCAAGGTACGATTAGAGCAAAACAAAGCTATATTGTAATTGGTTAGTTTGGGATTAGATTATTAATATAAATATTTTTATAATATATTAGATAGATAGATGAAAGGTTGTGGGAGTGATGGGGTTGCACTGATATTTGGTTTAGTGGTTAGTTTGTTTTTATTGTTTTATATAATTGCATCAAGTTGTAAAAGATGAATTGCGATCAATAATAATATAAATGTATAAAGATATATGTAATATACAGGAGGATGATATAGTGTTTAAGGAAATTAAAGAAATTCTAAAAGAAATAGGAAGATTCATCACA
>JAQVWY010000085.1 GCA_028709465.1 Tissierellia bacterium
TTATTATGAAAATGATAACTGCAATAGTACAAAATGAAGATGCTAATAAGCTGATAACATCTTTAAGAGAAAATGGAATTTCTTGTACAAAGCTTTCTTCTACTGGTGGGTTCTTAAGTTCAGGAAATACTACATTATTGTCTGGTGTTGAAGATGATAAGGTGGATGATGTGATTGAAATAATAAGAAATATTTGTAGGACTAAGAAAAAAGTAACTGCAGCAATTCCTCCAAGTTCATTTAGCTCAGTAGGAGGATATTTACCTCATACAATTGAGGTTACGGTGGGTGGTGCGGTAGTTTTTGTAACTCCGGTAGATAGATTTGAAAAGATTTAAAGGTATTGGGACACACTTTTAGGGAAGAAAGTCTATAATTGGAATGGGGACACACCTTATGTTAGTTAGTCTATGCGGGTAAGTCATAAAGGAATATCCCCAATATATGTCCCCCCAATTGGAGGTAAATGATGCTTTTTAGCGATATAGAAGGTCAAAATGAAATAAAACAATCTTTGAAAAAATCTATAAATGATAGTAGCGTTTCACATTGCTACATTTTTGAAGGACCAAATAATATGGGCAAATATGATTTAGCATTAGTATTTGCTCAATCATTGCTTTGTAAGAACTTTGTTAATGATCCTTGTAATGAATGTAATGATTGTATAAAGGTTAATACAATGAATCATCCTGATTTACATGTTGTTAACAATGATGAAAAAACAATTAAAAGAGAAGATATAGATAATTTAATAGAATCAATAAATATTAAACCATATGAATCAAATAAAAAGGTATATATAATAAATAATTGCCAAGATATGACACCTCAAGCAGCAAATACATTTTTAAAAACATTAGAAGAACCTCCAAAAGATACAATTATTATATTATTAACAAATAATATTAACCTTCTACTCCCTACAATTATTTCAAGGTGTCAAGTTATAAAATTTAAATATGTAGATAAAAATGAAATTGTAAAGATATTAATTGATAAATATAATATAGATGAAGAAAAAGCTTCAATAGTTGCTTATTATTCTAAGGGAATTTTGAATAAAGCAAAAAATATAGCAATTGAAAAAGATGATTTATTTATAATGCGATCAGATATTATAAATGTTTTTGATAAAATAATTAAATCTGATTCCTATATAATATTTGAATGTGAAAATTACTTTGAAGAAAAAAAAGTTAATATAGATATAATTATAGAAATTATGATGATATGGATTAGAGACGTATCATTTGTTAGAAATAACATTGAAAATCTAGTAATAAATAAGGATTATTTATCTCTTGCAAATATACATGCAGGCGGTATGAAAACTGATGATGTTGATGAATTAATTCAGTATTTACAGTCTGTAAGTGAAAATATAAAAAATAATGTGAATTATAAACTTGCAGTTGATAAAATGGTTTTTAAGATTCAGGAGGTCTTTAAGATATGATAAAAGTAGTAGGCGTTAGATTTAAAAGTGCTGGGAAAATATACTATTTTGATCCTGATAAAAAGTGGATAAAAGAAGGAGACTTCGTTATAGTTGAGACTGTAAGAGGTATAGAATATGGTCAAATAGTAGTAGGTCCTAAAATGGTTAAAGAGGAAGATATTGTACAACCTTTGAAAAAGGTTTTAAGACTTGCAACAGCAGAAGATATAAAAATTAATCAAGAAAATAAAGAAAAAGAAAAAGTAGCATTTGAAATATGCTTAAAGAAAATAAGTGAACATAAATTAGACATGAAGCTAGTTGATATTGAATATACATTTGACAATAACAAAGTAATATTTTATTTTACAGCGGATGGAAGAATTGATTTTAGGGAGTTAGTAAAGGATTTAGCATCAATATTTAGAACTCGTATAGAGCTTAGACAAATAGGTGTTAGAGATGAAGCCAAAATGATAGGTGGGTTAGGACCTTGTGGTAGAACAATGTGTTGTTACTCGTTTCTAGGTGAATTCTATCCAGTATCTATTAAAATGGCTAAAGAACAAAAATTATCTTTAAATCCAGCAAAAATATCTGGAATATGCTCACGTTTAATGTGTTGTTTAAATTATGAGCATCATGTATATGATGAAAATATAAAAGAATTGCCAGATGTTGGAGATAAGGTAAAAATAATAGGAACAAATAAAACTGGTATTGTTGTCGATATAAATCCTTTATTTAAAACTGCTAAAGTTAAAGTTTATAAGGAAGATGACACTGGTGAAATAGAAGAAATAAATGGTTCTGATATAAAGGTTGTTGAAGAAGGTGTAGTTAAAGTAAAACAAGAAGATGAGGATATTAATTTAGATGAATTAAAAGAATTAGAAGATTAATTATATTAAATTATTACATTATGTAACAATTTATTCTCAAAATAATTATTTAGGTATTATTTAAAAAAAGGCTTTAAAATATATGAGAATAGTGTTAAAATAGTGTCTGTAAAATAAAGGGGAGGTGAAATTCAATGTCATATAAAATTACTGATGCATGTATTAGTTGTGGTGCATGTGAACCTGAATGCCCAGTAGGAGCAATCAGTGCTGGTGATGATAAATACGAAATTGATGCTGCTGCTTGTATAGATTGTGGAGCATGCGCTAGCGTATGTCCAGTAGAAGCCCCAGTACAGGAATAAATATTGATAAAAAAAAGAGCCTCCGAAAGGCTTTTTTTTATAGTTTGCTGTCATCTATATTATTAAGGTATTTTTTAACTTGTCCAATTACTGATTTAATAGTATCTTCTTCAAAAGGACTTTTTAAATTTCCAATTTTAATTATTTCTAAAAATGGTTGACTTCCTCCAACCTTGCATATATTTAAATAATCATTCCATCCATTATTTTTGCTTTCATTCATTTTAATCCAAAATTGATAAGCACATATTTGTGCTAAAGTATAGTCAATATAATAAAATGCAGTATTAAATATATGACCTTGTTTATACCAGAATGTGCCTTTATCTAAAAATTCATTGTCATCAAAATCTTTATAAGGTGTATATTTTTTTTCAATATCTCTCCATGCTTTTTTTCTTTCATCAGGAGTCATATTTGGGTTTTCATATACAACATGTTGAAATTCATCAACAGTAACTCCATAAGGTATAAATAATAAAGAATCTGATAAATGATAGAATCTGTATTTATCAGTATCATCTTCAAAGAATAAATTCATCCAAGGCCATGTAATAAATTCCATGCTCATTGAGTGTATTTCACATGCTTCTGATGTAGGAAAAATAAGTTCTGGAAACTCTATATGTTTACTTTGATACGTTTGAAAAGCATGGCCTGCTTCGTGAGTCAAAACGTCTACATCACCTTGTGTACCATTAAAGTTAGCAAATATAAATGGTGTTTTATAATTTGGAATATATGAGCAATAACCTCCAGATTGTTTGTTTGGCTTTGTATCAAGATCAAATAAATCTCTTTCAATCATCATGTCAAAAAATTCTTTTGTTTCTGGAGATAATTCACCATACATTATTTTAGCTTTGTTAAGCATCCAATCTTTATTGCCTTTTGGGGCAGGATTACCAGAAGTAAAATTAAAAGGTATATCATAATATTTTAATTTTTTAACACCAATTCTTTTTGCCTGCCTTTCTCTAAGTTGATTTGACAATGGAACTATGTATTTTATAACTTGTTCTCTAAATTTTTTAACATCTGCTGCATTATAATCAGAACGGTTCATTCTCAAATAACCTAATTCAACGAAATTTTTGTATCCAAGTTTTACTGCTATTGCATTTCTAACTTTAACTATTTTATCATATATTTCATCAAATTTATTTTCATTTTCTTTAAAAAAATCGCTCCATTTTTCATAAGCTTCCTTTCTAATTATCCTATCAGTGGATGCCATGTATGGTTGCATTTGAGATAGATTTAAAACTTTTCCATCATAGTGAATTTTAGCTGAAGAAACAAGTTTAGAATATTCACTGATTAATTTATTTTCTTCCTGTAAATCAGGAATTATTTCATTAGAAAATGTTTTAATATTTATTTCAGCTAATCGGAAAAGTTGTGGATATGTTTTTTCTTTTAATTCTTCTTTAAATTTTGAATTTAGAATAGATTCATAAAACTTAACAGATAAGCCTTGAAATTCGGGAATCATATTATCAATATACTCATTTTCTTCATCATAAAATTTATCATCAGTATTTATTGAATTTCTTATTTTTACTAAATTAATCATTGTATCCACATTTTTATTAATGTCGTTAATTTCATTAATAATAGTTATCTGTTCTTCGCAGCTGTTTGAGTTATTGAATTTATTAAGTAAATCATTAAATTGCCCCTTAATAGAATTCATATCAGGTCTGACATATTTATAGTCATTAAATTTCATAAATACCTCCATATAATTTATTTCGCATTATTATGATACCACGTATTAGTATAATAAATCAATTTATTTATAAATATTTATATATAATAAAGTTGCAGTATAATTGAACATTATGCTATAATAAAAACTATAAATTAAACAATCTATTGTAATCCTTAAGAGTCAGCAAGGGAACTTATAATGACACAAAAGATGTTACAATAATTGATTCAACTAAAAATAATAGATATAGGGAAATAGTTAATGAAAAATATAATTGTAAAAGTGTTAAAAAACAGTATCGCAGAGGAGCTTGAATTAGAGCCGGGAGATGAACTTTTATCTGTTAATGACTGTGAAATTATAGATTATATAGATTATAAGTTTCAAATTTCAGATGAATTAGTAAAGATGGAAATAATGAAAAAAGACGGTGAAATTTGGGAGCTTGATATTGAGAAAGAATATGATGAGGATATAGGAATCGTTTTTGAAAATCCTTTAATGGATAATATAAAGATATGCTCTAATAAATGTATTTTTTGTTTTATAGATCAGATGCCAAAGGGTATGAGAAAATCCTTGTATTTAAAAGACGATGATACAAGGCTGTCTTTTTTGTACGGTAATTTTATTACACTTACTAATTTGACTGATGACGAAATAAATAGAATAATTCAATATAGAATAAGTCCTATAAAAGTATCAGTTCATACTACTGATCCTGGTTTAAGAATGTATATGATGGGCAATAATAAGAAAAAGGATATATTAAGTTATTTAAAAAGACTTATTGAAGCAGGTATTACAGTGGATTGCCAAATTGTACTTGTAAGAGGTGTAAATGATGGCATGCATCTAGAAAAAACCATAAAAGATTTATCAGTATTGCATCCTTATTTAAGAAGTGTAGCTGTCGTACCTGTTGGGCTTACAAATCATAGAGAAAAATTAACAAAATTGTTGCCTTTTGATAAAGAAAGTGCATTAGAAGTAGTTAATCAGGTTACATCAATTCAAAATGAAATGTACAAAAAAATAAATACTAGATTTATTTTTATAGCTGATGAATTTTATCTATTAAGCGAAACTGATTTTCCACATTATGATAGCTATGAGGATTTTGATCAGCTGGAAAATGGAATAGGTATGTGCAGGTTGCTTAAGTGGGAAGTTGATGATATATTAGATAATATTCCTGAAAATTTCACTTTGTTAACAGATGAAATAACTATGGTAACAGGTGCTTGTGCCTATGATTTCATGGTTTCTTTATCCCAAAAAATTATGAATAAAATAAAAATAAAAATTAATGTAGTTAAAATAATTAATAAGTTTTTTGGGGAAAGAATTACTGTATCTGGACTTACCACCGGGATGGATATAATAGATCAAATGAAAAATAAAGGATATAAAAACATTGTTTTGCCAAGAAATATGATAAATGATAATGGAGTAACACTTGATGACTTAACAGTTGATGATTTGAAAAAGGAACTAGATACAAAAGTTATGATTTGTGAAGTTAATGGAAAAGCAATTTTTGATATAATTATTAAATAAAATATACTGAACTGTTATACTAAACCTGTAGGTGAAGAATCTAATATAATTACTAAATACTATAAACAATAGATAAACGGAGGAAAATATAATGGCAAGGCCAGTTATAGCAATAGTAGGGAGACCAAATGTAGGGAAGTCTACACTTTTTAATAGAATTGCTGGAAAAAGAATTTCAATTACCGAAGATACACCTGGGGTAACAAGAGATAGAATTTATGCCGAAGGTGAATGGTTAGATAAACATTTTACAATAATAGACACTGGAGGAATAGAACCAAACACAAATGATACAATATTTGCTCAAATGAGGGTGCAAGCTGAAATAGCAATAGATATGGCTGATGTAGTATTGTTCATGGTAGATGGTAAAGAAGGAGTAACAGCAGCGGATCAAGAAGTCGCTCAAATGTTAAGAAAAGCAAAAAAAGAAATAATTCTTGTTGTAAATAAGATGGATAAATTTGTAAATGAAAATAATATATTTGAATTTTATAATCTTGGATTAGGAGAGCCTATGTCTATTTCATCAACAGAAGCCTTAGGAATAGGGGATCTTTTAGATGAAGTTATATCAAAATTTGATGAAAAATATGATACTGAAGCAGATGATGACAACATTAAAATAGCTGTTATCGGGAAGCCAAATGCTGGTAAGTCATCAATTATTAACAAAATAATTGGTGAGCAAAGAGTTATAGTAAGCGATATTCCAGGTACCACACGAGATGCAATTGATACTGAATTTGAAAGAAATGGTCAGAAATATATTATTATTGATACTGCAGGAATTAGAAAAAAAAGCAAGGTTAGTGAAACAGTTGAGAAATATAGTGTTTTAAGAGCATTTACCGCTGTTGAAAGAGCAGACATATGTATATTGGTAATAGATGCTGATAAAGGTATTACTGATCAAGATATAAGAATTGCTGGTTATGCTCATGAAAATAATACAGGCATGATAATAGTTGTAAATAAATGGGATTTGATTGAAAAAGATGATAAAACATTTAAAAATTTTACAGACGAAATAAGAACTCAATTTGCATACATGCCCTATGCTCCGATTCTTACAACATCAGCTCTTACAGGGCAGAGGATAAATAAAATATTAGATACTGTTGATGAAGTGTATTCATTTAGGAATTTACGTGTTTCTACTGGTGTTTTAAATGATTTATTAACAGAAGCAGTGCTTATGAACCAGCCTAGAGTCGTAAAAGGAAAAAGATTAAAGATATTTTATGGTACACAGGTAGCAGTCAATCCTCCAAAGTTTTTAATATTTGTTAATGATAGTTCTATAGTACATTTTTCTTATGTAAGATATATAGAGAATAAAATACGTGAAGCCTTTGAATATAAAGGAACACCGATAATAATTGAGTTTAGAAATAGAAGCGAAAAGTAATGTAAGTATGCAGAATTTAAATTAATGCAGAATTGAGAATTCAAAATGCAGAATTAACATAATATAGCTTTGTGTCATTCTGAAAGCGAAGCTTGAAGAATCTCTTTGTTAATCGTATGAGATCCTTCACTATCGTTCAGGATGACATAATATAAATTTGTATATAGTAATGTGGTTGCTTTATAAATTTTTAAGGAGTGGATTTATGAAATATTTTTTAGTTGCAATTATAGCTTATTTTTTAGGGAATTTATCTTTTGCTTTTATACTTGGGAAATTAATAATGAAAAAAGATGTGAGAAACTATGGTAGCGGAAATTCTGGGGCAACAAATGCCATTCGTGCCTTTGGAGCCAAAATAGGAGTTTTGGCTTTTATAGGTGATGTGTTAAAAGGAATTATTGCTGTATTCATAGGAAGAGTCTTGTGTGGTGAAGCTGGAGGTTATTTGGCTGGTGCATTTGTTATTATAGGTCATAATTGGCCGATTTTGCTCAATTTTAAAGGCGGTAAAGGAGTTGCAACTACAATAGGGGTAGTATTAATTATAAGTCCTTTGGTGTCTTTAATTTGCTTTATAATTGGATTTACCATTGCATTTATCACGAGAATGGTTTCATTAGGTTCAATAATTGGAATGGCATTAGCACCATTAGTTGTAATAATCTTTGTTAGACCATTCAACTTTAAACTATTATTCTTTTGTATATTTGTAGCTTCAATGTCTATTTATAGACATAGAGAAAACATAAAGAGATTATTAAAAGGAAATGAAAATAAATTATAATAGTAAAATAGAAGGGATGTTATGAAAACTAAAATTACAATTCTTGGCGGTGGAAGCTGGGGAACTGCATTAGCGAAATTGCTGTCAGAAAATAATAATGATGTAACTGTTTGGATTAGAGATGACAAACAATGTAAAGAATTAAGTGAGTTAAGAATTAATAAAAAGTATTTACCTAATGTGGTAATACCATCAGATATAATATTTACTTCCGATATAAATGAGGGAGTAAAAGATGCACAAATAATTTTAATAGTAGTACCTACTCAAATGATTAGAAATGTTTTGAAACAAATAAATGTAGAAAATAAGAATGATAAAATTTTTATCAATGCTTCAAAAGGAATAGAAATTGGTACATTAAACAGGGTTTCTGAAATAGTGGCTCAAGAAACTATTAATTGTACCTATGCAGTATTAACAGGCCCATCTCACGCTGAAGAGGTTGGTTTATCAATGCCTACTGCCATCACTATAGCATGTGATAACAAAGAGATAGGAGAATTTATCCAAGATATTTTTATGTCATCATATTTTAGAGTTTATACTAATGACGATATAATTGGTGCAGAATTAGGTGGAGCTTTAAAAAATATTATTGCCCTAGGAGCAGGAATATCTGATGGTATAGGTTATGGTGACAATGCAAAGGCTGCATTAATGAATAGAGGAATTGTAGAAATTGCTAGACTTGGTGCTGCATTAGGTGCAGATAAACATACATTTTCTGGTCTTTCAGGTATAGGAGATTTAATTGTAACTTGCACTAGCAAACATTCTAGAAATTACAATGCTGGATATTTAATAGGTCAAGGGTATTCTAAAGAAGATGCCACAAAAAAAATAGGAATGGTTGTGGAGGGAATATCAACTACATATGCAGCATATAATCTTGCTAAAAACTTAAATATTGAAATGCCTATAGTAAATGCTATGTACGATGTGTTAGAAAATAATGCTGATGTGAAATATACGGTCCACATGCTGATGGAAAGAGAAAAAAAAGATGAAAAACTTTAAGAGAATGCAGGAATGCAAAGAATGCAGAGAATGCAGGCCTCAATTAATGAAGAATTAAGAATGCCGAAGGAAGAAATAAAATTAGCCCAAATTCAAATTAAAAAAATACGTTACATAATCTTATAGACTTGAGTTTACTCAAGTCTTATTTGATTGCATTATTTGCGTTTCCAATATACTTTTTTATTCAATTCTTGATTAAAAATCAGCATTTCTGCATTTCTGCATGTTTCTACATTTCTACATTTCTGCATTCCCTAAAATTTGTTTGACAAAAATTTTTATTTAATTAGCATATTGTTTTAAAGCCTGGCATATAAATTAATTGTATATAGAAGTCCATATTTTTCTGAGGGGGAGGGATTGTTATTACTAATTTAGATATATATGAGGATATTGCAAGAAGAACTAAAGGAGAAATATATTTGGGCGTAGTAGGTCCAGTAAGAACAGGAAAATCAACATTTATTAGAAAGTTTTCTGAAAATGTTATGATACCAAATATAGATGATGAATATACAAAGGAAAGGGCAAAGGACGAAATGCCTCAAAGTGGAACAGGCAAAACTGTTATGACCACTGAACCAAAATTTGTACCTGCAAATGCAGTTAATATCGTTTTTAAAGAAAATGTAAAAGCAAAATTAAGATTAATTGATTGCGTAGGATACATGATTCCAGGAGCTATAGGCAATATGGAAGGTGAGATTCCGAGACTTGTAAGCACTCCTTGGAATGAATCACCAATACCATTTGCTGAAGCTGCAGAAATAGGTACTAGAAAAGTAATAAAAGATCATTCAACAATTGGTATGTTAGTTACTACAGATGGCAGTATTACTGATATTAACAGAGATAATTACATAATGGCTGAAGAGAGAGTTGTAAAAGAATTAAAGGAAATTAATAAACCATTTGTCATAATCTTAAATACTAAACATCCTGATAATGAAAATACAAAAGCCTTGGCTGTTCAGCTAAAAGAAAAATATGATGCTCCCGTGAAAATTTTAGACTGTTTAAATTTAAAGACTGATGATGTTGAAGAAGTATTAGAAGATGTACTATATGAATTTCCTATTAAAGAAATTAATATTGACTTACCTAGATGGTTTGACGGTTTAACTTATGATCACAAATTAAAACATGATATGATTCAGTTATTAAGAAAAGATTTGGAAAATTGCTATAAGTTAAGTGATTTTGATGCAGCTAAAATTTTCTCTGAAGATAATGAATATGTTGAAGATTTTTATGTTAAAGACATTGAACTTGGTACAGGAAAAATTAATATGAAAATTGATATTGATAATTCTTTCTATTACAAAGTTATAAGTGATTTGTCAGGGGAAGATATTACTGGTGAACATCAAATATTAAAACTTATAGGTGAATTGGCAAAAGCTAAAAATGAATACAAAAAAGTTGAATCAGCAATTAATGATGCTAAAACTAATGGTTATGGGTATGTAACGCCTGGAATTTCTGATGTAATTATAAATACTCCAGAAGTATTTAAAGAAGGCGGAAGATATGGTATAAAAATTAAAGCACAAGCGCCTTCATTGCATATATTCAGTGCAAATCTTAATACTGAAGTGTCTCCAGTCATAGGTAGCAAAGCTCAAAGTGAAGATTTAGTAAATCATTTGATTGAAAACAGTCAGGATAATCCACAATGTATTTGGGATGCGGAAATATTCGGTAAAAGTTTATACAGTCTAGTTGAAGAACAGCTTGAAGTGAAACTAAATGGGATGCCTGAAAATGCCAGAAAGAAACTTAAAAAGACAATAGAAAAAATAGTAAATGATGGATCAGGAAGCATAATATTCTTAATTGTATAATTATAAAACTACGGGAGAGGTTAGAAAGATAACCTCTCTTTTTTGTTTTTATAGTCGATAAATAATATAGTTTCTAATATGAATTGTCGCAATTAGTTGTAAGTTAATATAAAATTAATGTAATAATAATGAAAAATCATCATATATAACTTGATATTTTTATTAGAATTGTGCTATAATACATTATCTAATTAAGTTTGGGGGCAAAGGAAAATTGGCGAAAAAAAGATTTGGTTTTAAAAATTTTTTCTTTTCTTTTGTCATAGTTTGCATTGTAATATACATATTTCAAAATAATTATGGTTCTGTTGATACAATGATTGCAGAGAATGGTACATTAGAAGATATAATAAAGGCAAATGGAATTATTGTAAAGGATGAAGAGGTTTTTAGTTCTAATGTCGATGGTAGTTTAACTTATTATCACGAAGATGGAGATAAAGTAAATAGGGGACTGTTAGTTGCTGATATAAATGTAGATTCTAATTCGGTTCAAATAAAAAGTCAAATAAAAGAGATCGAATTAGCTATTGAAGATAAAAAAAGAAAAGATAACATTAATAATAGTGAAGATATTCAAAATGTTGAATTGAATAATAATATATTCCGAAGTGATTTGCAAGCTAGCATACTGAATAATGATATAAAAAACGTGTATAATATTATTGGACAAGTAAATACTAATAATAGTGATAATATAGATATCCAAGATTCATCAAATAAATACGAGAATTATGACATTAAAGAATTAGAAACAATGAAAAATAATTTATCTAATAGTATGAGTGCTAATAAGATTCCTTATTATTCAAACAATTCTGGAATTATTACATATAAAATAGATGGATTAGAAGATAAATATATTTATGAAAATGTATTAAATTTAACTCCAAGTGCTACTGCTGAAATAGACTATGTTGAAACAGATTCTAGTAAAAATATAAGTGTAGCAAAAGGTGATAAGATTTTTAAAATCATTCGAAATTTTGACTATTACATAGCAGCTACTGTGAACAATGAATATGCTAAATTATTTGAAGAAAATAAATATATAAAAACGAGAATTTTATCCCATGGGGTAGAAAGCGAAGTTTGGGGTTACATTAAGAAAATAAATTATGGAAGTGAAGAATCTGTATTAATAATTTATTTTGATGATTTTTTTTATAAAGTATATGATGAACGCTATGTAGACGTGCAACTTATAACTGGTGTGTATGATGGATTGAAGATTGATTTAAAATCTTTAGTTGAAAAAGATGGTATCATCGGTGTTTTTGTAAAGGATGCTAGTAATATAGTGAAATTTTTTCCGGTTGAGATATTAGGAAAAGATGATGAAAATGCAGTTGTTTATATAGGTGATTATGTTAGTGAAAATAAAAGAAGAACTATAACAATTAATGAAAATATACATGAAACAATTAAAATATTTGATAA
>JAQVWY010000161.1 GCA_028709465.1 Tissierellia bacterium
TATATAGGCAGCCAAACTTATAAGATAGAAAAAGCCAAAATTTATCTTGAACATGTTGTGAATATTCCTTGTAGCTCAAATTTGAGTAGAGAAGATGTCATGTATGTGGTTGAATGTTTAAATAATCCCGAAAAGTTATAAATATTGTCTGATAAAAGGTGAAGTCATGGAAGTTAAAGATTATTTAATAGAAGAAGAATGCACAATGCTTGAGGCGATGGCCCTATTAGATAAAATAGCAAAGAAAGTTCTATTCGTTGCCCGAGAAGGAAAATTAGTTGCAGCGATAACAGATGGTGATATAAGAAGATGGATCCTTAAAAAAGGAAAACTGGAAGCTAGGGTAAAAGATATTGCAAATTATAATCCAAAGTATTTAAAAGAAAGAGAAAAAGTCTCAGCGAAAGAATATATGAAAAAATATTCTATTGAAGCACTGCCTATATTGAATGACGAAAATGAAATAATTTCCGTAGTATTTATTAATGATGGGGACATTGGGGTAAAAAAGGATTTAAATATTCCAGTAGTAATGATGGCAGGGGGATTTGGGACAAGGCTCTATCCTTATACGAAGATACTTCCTAAGCCCTTAATTCCTATCGGGGAAATACCCATAGCAGAGCATATCATAAATAGATTTAACAAATATGGCTGTCGGGATTTTTTCTTAGTCGTAAACCATAAGAAAAATATGATTAAGGCTTATTTTAATGAAATTGAAAAAGATTACAAAATTACATATGTAGATGAAGAAAAACCCTTAGGTACTGGTGGGGGGTTGAGCCTTCTTAAAGGTATAATTGATTCCACATTTATTTTATCTAATTGCGATATTCTTATTGAAGAGGACTATGAGAAGATATACAAGTTTCATAAAAAAGAAAATAATGTTATAACAATGGTTTGTTCTTTAAAAAAGATAAGAATACCTTATGGAGTAATAGAAATCGGACAACATGGTGAGATAGAGAAGATGAAAGAAAAACCTGAATTATCATTCTTTACAAATACGGGTATGTATATAGTTGAACCTAAGGTTATTAAGGAATTAGAAGACAACCAAGCGATCGGTTTTCCAGATATTATAGAAAAGTATAAACAGGCTGGTGAAAAAATAGGTGTTTATCCCATAGGAGAAAACAATTGGCTGGATATGGGACAACTTGATTCAATGGAAGATATGAGAAGAAGGTTAGAATGTGATGAATAAAAAGTTACTCTTAATTGGTGGCGGTGGGCATTGCAAGTCTGTTTTGGATAGTATTCTTTCATTAAATGAATATTCAGAGATTGGTATTATAGATAAAAATGAAAAAATTGGAAGAAACATCTTGGGGATACCAATAATTGGTTGTGATGATGATTTATCTAAACTGTATCATGATGGATATCATTATGCTTTTGTAACAGTTGGCAATATTGGTAAACCATCGCTTCGCATCAAATTATACAAAATGCTTGAAACAATTGGGTTTGGAATACCTAATATTATAGATTCAACAGCTATTATAAGCAATCAGGTAAAGATGGAAAGGGGTATTTTTGTTGGAAAAAATGTTGTTGTTAATGTTGGGACATCTATTAAAAATGGTTCAATAATTAATACTGGCTCTATTATAGAACATGATTGCATAATTAATCAATTCTGTCATATTGCTCCTGGATCAGTACTTTGTGGGGAAATAGAAGTTGGAGAGCATACTCATGTTGGAGCTGGAAGCGTTATAAAACAACAGATTAGAATTGGTTCCAATACTATTATTGGAATGGGAAGTGTAGTTTTAAAAGATATAAAAGCTAATGTAGTTGCTTACGGCAATCCGTGTAAGGAGGTTAAATCCTTATGAGTGTTTTTATAATTGCAGAAGCTGGTGTAAATCATAATGGTAATTTAAATTTAGCGAAAGAGTTAATAGATGTGGCGAAAGAGGCCGGTGCTGATGCAATTAAGTTTCAAACCTTTATATCTGAGAAAGTGGTTTCTCGATATGCACCAAAAGCTGGATATCAAAATATATATACTTCATCCAAAGAGTCTCAACTTGATATGGTAAAGAAGCTAGAACTATCCTTTGACCAATTTAGAGAACTTGATAAATACTGCAAATCAAAGGAAATAGAATTTCTATCTACAGCATTTGATTCCATTAGTATTGACTTTTTAAATAGTTTAGATATGAAACGGTGGAAAATCCCATCGGGCGAAATAACTAATTTGCCATATTTAATAAAGATAGCCAAATTACATAAGCCAGTTTTTCTATCAACAGGAATGAGTACTATGGAAGATATCAAAGCAGCGCTATCTATATTAAAGGAAAATGGGGCTGGTGATATCACAGTGCTTCATTGCACAACAGAATATCCAACTCCATTTAAAGATGTAAACTTAAATGCTATGAATACAATTATGAAAATGTTTAATATTCCAGTGGGGTATTCAGATCATACTAAAGGAATAGAAGTATCGATAGCTGCTGTTGCTTTAGGAGCAACAATAATAGAAAAACATTTTACCCTTGATAGGAATATGGAGGGGCCGGATCATAAAGCGAGTTTAGAACCACATGAATTGAAAGCCATGATCAGCGCAATTCGTAATGTGGAAGCGTCTTTAGGCAGTGGTGTAAAAAAACCGGCTCCATCAGAACAGAAAAACATGACTATTGCACGGAAAAGTATTGTTGCCAATTGTAAGATAAAGAAGGGTGAAGTTTTTACTGAAAACAATATCACAGTAAAAAGACCGGGAAATGGCATTAGCCCCATGAAGTGGTTTGAAGTAATCGGACAAGTGGCCATAAGAGATTTTGAAGAAGATGAGTTGATAGAACTGTGAGTATAAATAAGAAAATCAGCATATTAACAGCAACCAGGGCTGAATATGGTCTTCTCAAGCCTGTTATTTTAAAGTTGATGGCAAAACCGGGATTCGATGTCCGCGTGGTGGCAACTGGAATGCATTTGTCGCCGGAGTTTGGATT
>JAQVWY010000162.1 GCA_028709465.1 Tissierellia bacterium
TGACGCCGGAAGAAAACGGATTTTTCAATAAAACGCTAACTGTCAGGTGTAATACAAACAAACCGATAATAATAACCATAAAGGGGAACGTTCAGCAATGAACAAAATAGGGGAGTTCGCTTGATAATTCTACAAAAACAGCATCAGCAAACTCCCCACAACCTCAGAAAGGAGGAGTCAAAGATACGTAAAGATTTTTATTGAACTCTAAGTTCAACTGTTTTTGCTGATAGGCGAAAACAAAGCAATATTAAAATAGATAATTAACAAATAAAGATTTAATTCAAAATGAAAAAGAAAATATTATTCGCCGTTGTTACTGTAGTAATGACAGCCGCTGTAGGTTGGAATTTTCAGCAGAAAAAAGAAAAGACAAATAACATTTCCAATCTTGCTATAGCTAATATCGAAGCATTAGCAGATGGAGAAGGTAACGGATACGGCACTCTATATGGGAGTACAGATGGTTCTCGATTTTGTTGTTGTAGTGGCTCGGAAAGGACATGTTCTGCGGCCTCGTGTCCAAGTTCTTTATGTAATTAAATAATTGAATAATATGAGACAATTTTAAATTGTCTCATATTATTCTAAATAATTTTCAAAGAAAATGAAAAATATATACTTTTCCATATTACTAATTATTTGTATGGCATGTAATACAAGTAACAATACATCAATAAAGATATTATCGATTAAAAATAATTCTGATAATAGCAATATAGCTTTATCAAAAATTGTATCTTCAACTAAGATGATTCCACTAGAAACTAACGATAGTATTTTGATTGGTGAAATAAATAAAATATTATGCAAAAACAACTATATATACGTTAGTGATGGCAGAACATTATTTAAATTTGATAATAATGGACATTTTGTTAGTAAGATTAATAAAGTTGGAGCAGGTCCAAATGAATATACAAGCATCACGGATTTTCAAATATGTTCAAACGATAAAGTATGGATACTTAGCAGAAAAGATAAACGCCTATGTAATTACTCATGGAATGGAATTTTAGAAAATCGAATAAGATTAAATTTTTGGATTAATAATATATGTCTATTAACGGATAATTCAATGTTACTATTTACAGGTAATGAGACTGAAGGTGGAAATAAGTACCAGCTAAAAAAAATAGATTTATCGACAAAAAATATAGTTGACAACTATATAAAAATAGATAATGAAAGATCAAAATATTTGTTTGTAAAATCTACAAATCATTTTAATTATGAGAATAATAGTAAAAATGGATTTTTCTTTGATATTTTTAATGATACTATATATGGAATATATTCTAACAAAATAAGAGCAAAATATTATATTGATATTAATAAAAAGAATATACCAAATTCCTTTTTTAAAAAAAACTATGATAATGTGATGATATTTTTCCAGACATTATTTAAAAATGAATACGCCTATGGAACTGTATTATTCGGAGAAACAAATAAAAATTTCATTTGTTCATATTACTATAATAAATTATGCCATATTTCATTAATATCAAAATATAAATATAAAGTTAATGATTTTACTAATATTACAGATGATGTTAATCTGATGAACTATCCGATTACATTAACATCAATCCCCTTATTTATTCAAGATAATGATGAACTTATAATTTCCATTCAGGCTACTGATATTATGGATTATGCAGAAAAAAACTTGAAAGATAAAGATATTAGCAAACTGAAACAATCTATTAGATATACTAATGAAGATCAAAATCCAATAATTATCTTCTCTAAGTTAAAATAGATGATAAACAATTTGACATTGCTGTCCACTTAATAAAAGCTGATTGATAGCTGGTTATAATTTTGCTCTTTGACATCGCTGGCATCTATATTGGTAAATAGCTCATTCATAGGAGTTTTATCTAAAAGAGAAATTCCTAATATTTGTAAAATTTCGTAGGTTGAACGATCGATTTGTAAATCGTGTCCTACAATGGCGACCAAACAATATGCGATAATTGCGCAATATATTTGTATCCTGACGGCGTTTTCAGATGTTCCCCAAAAGGCTTTAATCTTGAGATGCTGTTTGATCCATTTGAAAAACAGTTCTATTTGCCAACGGTTTTTATAAAGCAATGCAATTTGAACAGCCGAGAGTTCAAAGTTATTTGTCAAGAAGATGAATGTTCTGTTCATATCCTTGTCATAAAAAGCAACTCTTCGCAGTTTATCTGGATAATACTTTGAGGGGTAATACCCTTTCAAGAGTCCAGTTTGATCTGAAAGTACTCCAGTAGATTCATCTACATCATCGCAAGCTGTCACTTCAAATTGAAGATTCTTTTTGGCTCTCACCACAAAGTACGAATCCAGTTGCGTAATCTTATAAAGTCGGATAAAGTCAACATATCCTCTATCGAAGATATAGTAAGCACCAACCTCGTATGGGATTACATCCATTGCGTTCATATCGTTCACTGTAGCCGCCGTAATATGTAAGAAAACAGGAATTTGTGTGGTTATATCATAAAGCGTGTGGATCTTTATTCCACCTTTGTGCTTTCTGAATTTAGCCCACCAAAATACTGACAGACACAAATCAATTGTCGTTGAATCGAAAGCATAAACTTTACCTTTTATCTCAAAATCATTGTTGCTTCGCTTTTGTCTGGCAACATCAATCAGGTAATAGGCAAATTCCTCAAAGATTCTGCAATCCCGATTCTCATTTGCTTTTGAAAGATTACTGCGGGTTACGCTTTTACCGAAACCAAGATGGTAACTTTTCTGACTGTGGGCATCAATTGCCACAATAAGATCACGCAAACTATCACGGTTAGTCAGTTGACCGAAAATCATCACCAGAAGTTGATTCCAACAAGTAAAATGTTTTACATATTTATTGCCGTTGTATTTCATTACAAGATTATCGAAAAACCACTGAGGTAAAAATTCAACGATTTGTGCGTACACATATTTGCCTTTATTCATTGTTCCTGAATTTAATAGG
>JAQVWY010000086.1 GCA_028709465.1 Tissierellia bacterium
ATTAAGGGGAAATACTTTGGTTATACCAATTGAAAACTCATTGCTTTATGTAGAACCTATATATTTGAAATCAGATACAGAAAGTAATTTTCCAGAAATGAAAATGGTTGTAGTATCTTTTGCAGATAAAATAGTAATGGAAAATTCTCTTGATAAAGCATTAGAGAGATTATTTGGCAAATCTGAAACATCAGGTAAAGAAAAAGAAGAAAATATACCTAACGATAACATAAACAATACATTAAATGACTTGATTTTAAAAGCAAATGAATTATACACAGAAGCAAATGAAGCAACTAAAAATGGTGATTGGGCTAAATATGGAGAAAGTCTAAAAAGACTAGAAGAAGTATTAAACCAATTAAATTTTATAGTAAATGGCGTTAATGACAATGCAATGCTAGATAATAATACTGATATGGATACAATTCAAGAATCATATCAATAAAAATTTAAATTTGGGGACAATTCCTTTAAGACTAACCATATAAAATAGTAAACTAAAGGTGTGTCCCCATAACTATTAATAAAATAAATAAATTTAGTATATTTTGTAAAGAATATATAAAATAAAAGTGTTGACAATTTACAATATTATATATAAAATATTAATAATTATTTATTAATTAAATTAAAGAGGGATGATATGAGTTCAGGTTTTTCTTATAAAACATTGAGAGAAATAGTGGTTACAATTTTAAGAAAACGTATTTTGAGTGGTGAAATTGAACCTGGTGAAAGAATTAAAGAGCTTGAAATTTCAAAAGAGCTTAATATTAGTAGAGGACCTGTACGAGAAGCATTAAGGCAAATTGAACAAGAAGGTCTTGTTTCTTATTCACCAAACAAAGGTTGTACAGTTAAAACAATTTCTCCAAGAGTAATGACAGAAGTTTATTTAATAAGGTCTGCTCTTGAAATATTAGCTGTTAAAGTTTATTTAGGTCATATGAAAGAATCAACTATTATGAAATTAGAAGAACTTGCTAATAATATGGGGAACATGTTAAAGGAAAACAATTTATACGGAGTTGTTGAAAATGATGAAGAATTTCATTCAACAATAGTAGAAGAAGCAGAAGTAAAAACATTATATGATACTTGGAGGAACTTTGAAGGCCAGAATGCAGCAGTATATTATACTATGCGTAATTCTAATTTAATGCCTAAAAATATAAGAGCTAATCATTATAAGATAATTGATGCTTTTAAAGAAAAGGATTTAAATAATATTTGTAAAATTATACAAAATCATTACATGGTTGTTCCTGAAGATTTGTATAAAAGCAAAAAAATGGACAAGGATAGAATATTAAATGTAAAATTTAACATTTAATTTTATAATAAAATAGTCAGTCCTAGATTATTATTTACTTTAAAATAAGTTGTTTCAATTATAAAATATTTTCTTTATATAAATATAAAAATTTATTAATATGTATAAATAATAGTATCATTAAGGAATTTGTAGGATTAAAAGGGTCTGTATCCCATAATGTAAAAGAAACTTATGGAAAAAGAAATATTCTAAAAACAAAAATGGGCATTTTTGCTTTACTAATAGATGTTTTGAAAAATAATAAAGAAGGCGAAGAAAAAGAAATAATTGATAAAGTATTGAATAAAGAAGTGCCTTTATTTATTACTGCAAAAACAAAAGCGGAAATAAATGCTTTAATTAATATTGTTAAGGACTATGATATTAATTTAGTGTTATGTAATGCTTATCAAGCAGAAAAATGTATTGAATCTATAAAAGAAGTAAATGCTTCAGTTATAATGGGTGAACAAATTTATTTATCAAAGAACGTGTATAACAATATTGATTTATCTAAGTTGGTTGAAATGAAAACAGGTAACAATGCTATTGGCTTTACTGTTACTGGGGATTACGGTCCATCAGGAAAAGTAAAATATTTATGGAATGTTGCAAGATTGTATCAATCAGGCATAGATAGTGAAGAAGTAGTTAAAATGATGACATATTATCCAGCTAAAATGCTTGGCATAGACAATATAATAGGAACTATTGAAGCTGGTAAAGATGCGGATATTACAATATATTCAAATAACCCTATAAAATATTATGATGCTAGAAACAAGTATACTATAATTCAAGGTAAAATTGTTTATAAAGAAGGGGGATGCGAAAAATGTTGTTAATAAAAAATGCAAAAATTTATACTATGACGGATGAAGTTATAGATAATGGTGACATATTAATTGAAAATGGCAAAATAAAAGAAATTGGTAAAAATATTGATGCAGAAAATGTAGAAATAATTGATGCAAATGGTTTAATCGCATTACCAGGATTAGTTGACGCTCATTCTCATATAGGAGGAATGAATTTTTCTCAAGTTGAGAGCATAGATGACTTTAATGAAATGACTAAACCACTAACTCCAGAGGTACAAGCTTTATATGGTACTGATATTACATCTCCAGATTTTGAATATGCTTACAAAAGCGGAACTACTACTATATGTCTTACTCCTGGAAGTGGCAATGTAATAAATGGATGGGTTTATGCTGCTAAAACATATGGAGACAATATATTTGATATGGTTATTAAAAACCCTACCGCGCTGAAAATTGCCTTTGGTGGTAACCCAAAAGGAACGTATGGTAAAAGAGATCAAATGCCATCAACACGTATGTCAATTCCTTCTCTTATTAGAGATATATTTGAAAGAACTAAAGAATATATTAAAGAAAAAGAAGAAGCAGAAAAAAATAATACTCCAATGCCTAAATATAACAGTGAGCTTGAAGCTATTATTCCTGTAATAAAAAAGGAAATACCTTTAAAAATGCATTGTACTCAATTTGATATGATTACTGCTATTGAAATAGCTAAAGAATATGATATGAAGTTTTCTCTAGAACATGCGTGGGGTGCAAAATTATATTTAGATGAAATTGAAGAAAGCGGTTGTGATATATGTTTTGGACCCTTGGGATCAATGATAGGTCCTGGAGAATGCAGTGTAATAGATATTGAAAGTGTTGTTGATCTTGATAAAAGAGGAATTAATACTTCCATTATAACAGATTCTCCAATATTATCAGTTGATAGTTTGATTCAACATGCTGGAGAAGCTGTAAGAAGCGGATTACCGGTTGAAAGAGCTTTAAAAATGATAACAATTAATGCTGCTAAAATAATAGGAGTTGAAGATAGAGTAGGATCCTTAGAAGTAGGTAAAGATGGCGACGTTGTTTTATTTAAAGGAATGCCAACTTATGAAACAAATGCAAAAGTAATGTATACAATTGTTGAAGGTAAAGTAGTTTATAAAGCATAATTTTGTGTCATTCTGAACGGTAGTGAAGGATCTCCATTTTAAAGTCATGAGATTCTTCACCTACGGTTCAGAATGACAGTATAGTTATTTTATTCATAGAAATTAAATTAATTAATAATATCTTTATTTTTCTTATAATAGCTTAATGAAATAAGTATTACTATAATACAAAAACTCAAGTAATAAATAAAAAATTGATTTTGCATTCCTCCGTATAGTATAAATAATGATCCAAAAATAGCTAATGAAGGAACTATATACCCCATTATTTTACTTTTTATTTCTCCTTTTAAAGCAAGTTTGATTACAGCTACATACATTAATATGAATCCAAGATAATTAATTACTATTGAAATTTCAGATACATCAGAGTTAGGTATCAAGTTAAATTTTTGTGTTATATAATGTGCAAGCATCCATAATAAATTAATAAAATATGTTAATATTCCGGAATTAACTGGTACATTGTATTTTTCTGAAATAGTACGATACTTTTCACTAAATGGAAACATATTTCTAATTGACAAAGAATAGGGTAATCTTATATGTCCGATGATTAAACCATTAACAGTACCTAATACAGATATTACTACAAATATTAAAATAATTTTGGAACCCATATTACCAAAGATATTAATGGCAGCTGTATTAACATGTTCATCGCCCATACTTATTACAGCTTCAGGACCTAAATATGTGGAAATACCTACAAAATATAAAATATAAATAGCAAGAATAATCATTGGGGATATTACTAAAGCTAATGGCAAATTTCTTTTGCTATTTTTTATTTCATGTCCAATAGATGTTGATATAATCCAACCATCAAAAGAAAATGCTATAGGGCTTATAGCAGCAATCCAACCTACGCCAGAGCCTTGAATATCCATTATATTTTCTTTAATAACTGGTGCAGGGTTTCCAAAAGCTAATCCTAATATAGCTATTAATATAAGTGGAATCATTTTAATTACTGTAGAAGTATTTTGAAGATATCCACCGAATTTGAAAGATAATATGTTTATTAAATATAAACAGGTCATAACAATGACACCAATAATAACTTGTAGTTCTAGCGTTGAATTTAGTCCAAACAATATTATTCCATATATACCTACAACCCATGCAACAACACATGATATAGTCGGATAATAAATAAAAGTTTGAAACCATCCATAAGCACATGCTACTGATTTATTCCAATACATCTCTGAATATGTAATTATTCCACCTGCTTTGTCCGTTCGAGAAGCAAGTTGGGAAAAAGAGAGGCTTCCAAATATAATGCTAAAGGCAGCAATTACAAAAACTATTATTCCAAGAATAATATTGCCATTTGTATACACTAATACATTATCACTTTTAAAAAATATTCCTGATCCAATAACGATACCTACTATCATAGCAATAGTGGTAAATAAACTATACTTTTTTTGATCCATAATCTCTCCTGTAAATTTATTATGTAAAATAAAAACTGACTAAATAATAATACCTTTTCTTCATGAAATAGTCAATTACTATTAATTAAAACCACTGTATTTCAGGTTTTTTCCTTGGAACAGTTCTTAAATATTTTATATCAGGATATCCTATTAATAATGATGTAACTACATACTTATTGCTTGGCAAGTATAAAAAATCCCTTATATTTTGATTTTCTGCTGCAAAAGTGAAAAATCCGCTGTGACATACACCAAGTTTTAATGAATTTGCCATTAACTCCATATTTGTAGCTGCTAATCCTCCGTCAATGAGGGTATAGGGCGATTTTCGTCTATCATGAAGTATTATAATCATGATGGGAGCATTATAAAACAATAAATCTTTTCCCTTTTTATACTCGTCATACATAATTTTCCATCTATTAATGTATTTTATGTTTTGATTTAATACAGGATCATTCATATAAGTTTCATATTCATTTACATAATCATATAATAAATCCATTGTTATTTTAGTTAATTCTTCCATTCTATTCTGAACTACAATAAAGCTTAAAGGTTGATTATTATTTGCTGTAGGAGTAAACCTTCCTACGTCTATTATTTTTTTTATTTTTTCAACCTCAACTTTTTTTTTCTTAAAATGTCTGATACTTCTTCTAAATTTTATGGAATTTAACAAATTGTCAGGTTTAATAGTAAAGTTTTTTGGGTTAAATTCTATAACATCCTTAATATCATAATTATCCAATAATACAGCATTTTGCGGACATACCGCAATACAATGACCACAGCTGTTACATAATGTATTTAAAGCACTTGCTTTTTTATCAACAATTATTATGTCATTATAAATACAGTCATTTACACATAATCCACAACCATTACATTTATTAATATCTATATTAATCAATTATTATCACCTCAATATTAAATAATAGAAAAACGTTTCATTTCTTTTTTATATTAATATAAAATTAATTTAGTTTCAATATCTTTTTTACAAATGATAATTAAAACTAAAGATTATAAGTATGAATAATTAACAGAAAAGAAACTATAATTATAACTAATTTAGTATTTATAAAAAATGTATCATTTGACATATTTAATATATTCATTTAAAATTATGTAAAATGAATCTGGAGGTTGCGTATGAAATATAAATTTAATCACTTTAATTTTAATGTGCTTAATTTAGATAATAGTATGAAATTTTATGAAAAAGCTCTTGGTTTAAAGGAAGTAAAAAGAAAAGAAGCTGAAGATGGAAGCTTTATACTATCTTATTTAGGAGATGGTGTTTCTGATTTTACACTTGAGCTTACATGGATGAAGGATAGGACAGAAGCTTATGATTTAGGAGAACAAGAATATCATTTAGCATTCACTGTTGATAATTTTGAAGAAGCTCACAAGAAACATGAAGAAATGGGTATAATTGAATTTGAAAATAAAGCAATGGGAATTTATTTCATAACAGATCCCGATGGATACTGGATTGAAATAGTTCCAGCTCGTAAATAGCTTGAATTTATAGAGGATTTCTTCTTAAGAGATCCTTTTATTTTTTTGAAATAATGTAAACATTTATTACATACAACATAATATATTGATAGAAAATAATAGTACAATCTATATAAAACAATTATTTTCTAGCTTGCTTATAAGCAAGTTAATTATGGGAGTTGGAGTAAATGAGTTATTATAATAATGATAGGTATGAACAAACCCACGTTCATGAAGTTCAAGGTAGTTTGCAAATAGCAGAACGTGAAGACGATCCGCATAATCATAGATTTGCAACAGTGACAGATGAGGTTATTCCCTGCGGAAGAGATAATCATGTTCATAATATAGTATTTAGAACAGATTTCTATGAAAATCATTTTCACACATTTTGTGGAAAAACATGTCCTGCAATACGTGTAGGAGATAGACATGTTCATTTTCTTAAAGATGTAACATCTTTTAATGATGGACATAGACATGACTTTAGACTAGCTACTTTTATTGAAGATCCTATTGGAGAAGAAGACTAATATTAAATAATATAATTGTGTATAATATAGGCTGGGGAATAAATCTCCAGTCTATATTATTTGTCACATGTGCATTACATTGCAATCATGAATTAAATCAATTTCTATACTTGTTAACTCAAGTACAACATGATATTATAAAAGTCTATAGTACATTTTTTTATAAGAACTTTAAACATATGGGGATGACAAATGAAAAGATTATTTAAAATAATTATTGAGATAATTATTATTTATATTATTTACTTATGTGGAAATTTATTAAATACTGTTATAAAACCTATTATTAACATGCCAGGCAGTTTAATAGGTATGATTATCCTATTAAGTTTGTTGTTTACTGGACTATTAAAATTAGAAATGGTTGAAGCAACAGGAAACTTTTTATTAAAATATATGGGTTTCTTCTTTATTCCTTTAACAGTGGGAATAATAGAAACATATGTAGTTATTAAAAATGATTTTATAATAGTTTTATTAATATTATTTATATCTTGCATAATAGTTATGTTTGTAACATGTAAAACAACGGACTATTTAATGTCTATAATGAAAGGAAAAGTAACTAATGATTAAGGAACTGGCAATAACTCTATTCTATATAATTTTAACAATAACATCATACATTATTAGCGACAAATTATATATAAAGTTTAAGTGGCCAATATTAAACCCTCTTTTACTTTCATCATGTTTGATAATAATAATATTAATGATTTTTAACATACCTTACTCTACATATAACAAGGGTGGAGTAGTAATAACGAGTATATTAGGTCCATTAGTAGTTATTTTAGCTATTCCTATGTATAGAAACAGATATAATTTATTAAAAAATTTTATACCAATTGTAGGTGGCATTATAGCTGGTATATTAGCTTCATTTGTTTCTGTAATAGGTTTATGTAAATTATTCAAAGTTGATAATTCTATTATTTTATCACTAATATCAAAATCAATAACAACACCTATGGCTATTGAAGCTACAAACATGCTTGGAGGTAATAGCTCAATAACTATTATTGCTGTTGCTATTACTGGAACTATTGGTGCTATTATTGCGCCAATGGTTATAAAATACGGAAAAATAAAAAGTGATATTGCAAAGGGTATCGGTATTGGAACTGCATCTCATGCTGCTGGAACCTCGAAGGCTGTTGAAATGGGTGAAGAAATTGGAGCTGCTAGTGGACTTTCCATTGCGGTTACAGGAATTATTACAATTTTATTTATTATTTTAATTAATAAACTTATGTAAAGGAGTTAATATGCCTAATTTATATTTATCTAATATTGAAAAAGATGATATGGTTACTTTATACCGATGGTTTTCAGACAGTGAGTTCTTAAAATATTATGATTATTATCCACCAATACCACAAACAAAGGACGAGGTTAATAAAACATTTAAAGATTATACAGAAAAAAAAGAATCAAAGGTTTTTGGAATAAAAATGGTTCAAAATGATAGTATAATTGGAATTGCAGGGTTTGATGATATAATATTTGAAAATAGCGTTGCTACATTATTTATAGGTATAGGAAATTCATCATTAAGAGGCAAGGGTTATGGGAAAGAAACAATGAATTTGTTGTTAAACTATGGATTTAACAATATGAAATTGCATAGGATTCAGCTTAATGTGCTTGAATTTAATTTTCCAGCAATAAAACTGTATGAGAAGTCAGGGTTTAAAAAAGAAGGTATATTTAGAGAATTTGTTTTGAGAGATAATAAAAGATATGATTTATATTTATATGGACTTTTAAAAAGTGAATGGGACCTGTTATCCTGAACGATAGTGAAGGATCTCTAATGTGGAGATTCTTCACCTACAGTTCAGAATGACAAATCAATTCACATATCATAGAATGACAACAGTATATAATTAAGCTATTTCACTATCAAGCAAAGAAGTAAATGCTTTTAATGGTTTTACTCCTATTTCTTTAGCAACAACTTTTCCATCCTTAAATAAAATTACTGTTGGTATGCTTTGAATTCCATAACGAATTGCAAGTTCTTGCTGTTCATCTATATCAACCTTTCCAACAACTAGCTTTCCATCATATTGTTCTGCAATTTTTTCTATTACTGGTGCTAACATTCTGCATGGAGCACACCATGTTGCCCAAAAATCAATTAATACTAATTTTTCTTTATTTATAACCTCATCAAATTGTTTTGTGTCTAAATGTAATATTTTTTCTGACATTTTTTTCTCCTTTTTATGTTATTAATTATCTATTTCTTTTGCTGCATGTTGAGCAGCTATTAAACCTTCACTAACAGCCTTTGATATTTGAAGGGGCTTACCAGTACAATCTCCAGCTGCATACAATCCATCAATATTTGTTTGCATATTTCTGTTTACAGTAATAAATCCATTTTCAGTTTCTAATCCATCAATTAATGCAGTAGGTGCAACAGCTTCTCTTAATATAAATACTGCTTCAGCTTCAATTTCTTTATC
This sequence comes from Tissierellia bacterium, assembly GCA_028709465.1. Lineage (GTDB taxonomy): Bacteria > Bacillota > Clostridia > Tissierellales > Sedimentibacteraceae > Sedimentibacter. Next base: position 9,270 of record JAQVWY010000086.1, read on the forward strand.
ATCTACTAATATACTTTCAACTTTATTATTTCCTTTAATTTCTTTAATAGTACCTTTAATATATTTAATTTCTGGATTTAGTTCATCACTAGGGTTTTTATTTGATACGAATGTTACATTTACCCCAATATCTTTTAAATAATTAGCTTCTTTTAACGCATCATGAGATAAATCCCACACAATTGCTTTTTTATTACGATAAAGCATGCCATCACATGTTGCACAATAGCTTACCCCCATTCCTAATAAATTTGATTCACCAGCAATCTCTTTTACTTTTGATATACCCATGGCAAGTATTACTTTTTTAGATTCAATTATTTCTCCATTAATATTTACTAAAAAGCTTTCACCTAATGGAAGAATATTTACAGCTTTTTTATTTTCAATGTTTACATTCATATTTTCTGCATGTTCAATAAACTGATTCATCATATCTTTTCCACTAATGTTATAAAACCCTAAATGATTATCAACTCGTTCTGCTTTAGATAAATAATTATCATTATTTGAAAAAATACGAATTGTTTTACCTCTTGTTACAGCATTTATAGCAGCTGAAAGACCAGCGGGGCCAGCTCCTATAATTACAATATCTGTTATGTTATTCATTTTACACCTCGAAATAATCTATATTTATATTAATTTTGTTCTTCAGGATCCATTAATTTGATTTCATTTATTTTAACTGATTTATTACAATGAGTACAATAATACTTATGTTCAATTCTATTGTTACAATCTTTATGAACAAGTTTCTTGTAACAAGTATTTAAATTTCTTTCACCCCACAAAATTATGCTATTAAAAACATCTTGTAAATCGTATCCTTTTTCAGTTAAGGAATATTTATATCTAGGTGGATGTGTTTGATATAAATCTCTAGATATAAGTTCATCACATTCCATAGTTTTTAATCTTTCTGATAATAGGTTAGTTGGGATACCTTCAAGATTATCTTGTATTTCTTTATATGTTTCATGACCAATAAAAAGCTGATATAGTATGAGCAATGACCATCTATCACCTATTATATTCAATGTTTGTGCAATATTACAAGGTAAATTATATATAATTTTCACTTTTACTCCCTTTCTTATTAGATGTATGTTTGGAGATCCTTCACTATCCTTAAGGATGACATTTTTATTTAATAAGCTAAAATTTTAGTTATGTTGGTAAACATTCCTGTAAAAGTCATAATTCCAATTATAACTAATATTATTCCTCCAATTTTAATTGTATATTTCATTAAATTTCGATTTTTTTTGAAAAAATTAAGAGTTTGTGTTGTAAATAAACCTAAAATTATAAATGGAATTATGAATCCCAGTGAATATACAAGAACATACAAATTCCCAACTGCAGCACTATTAGCATTGGATGATAATATTAATACTGAGGATAAAGCAGGACCGACACAAGGAGTCCATGCAAAACTAAACGTAAACCCCATAATAAATGCAACAATTGGATTCATTTTATATTTATTAATATCTAAATATAATCTTTTTTCATTTTTTAAGAATTTAAAATCAAATATTCCAATTTGAATTAGACCTAATATAATAATCATTAATCCGCCAATACGGCTAAACAACATTTTATTTTTGTTAAAAAAAATTCCCAATGAAGAAAAAGAAAAACCTAGTATAAAAAATGTACTTGAAATACCAATCACAAAGAACAATGTATTTACAAACACTTTTTTTCTATTATATAATATTGTTCCATCTTCATTAACTATTTTACCATTACCGGCTAAATAACTTATGTAGACTGGAATTAAAGGTAATACACATGGTGCAAAGAATGATAGTAATCCTTCTAAAAATACTAAAATTAAACTAATATTTTCTGATACACTTATCCCATTAAACATTGCTACCTCCTACATTATTATATTTTATATATAGCATGGTAACTTCAATTTGTCAAGTAACTTTAAAAAATAAACCTAATAAATCTTGAATATTTTACTTATTTATAATATAGTATTATATGATTAAATTAATAACAACCTTTTGTTTAAATTAACATTTTTATGGGTAACTTATTATAATATACTATTACATACGCAACGAAGGAGATAATTATGCATTTTAAAAGTTTATCGTTAGAAGATAAAGATATTATAAACAAATATTCTAAAAATAGTAATTTAGAATCTTATGAGTATTTGTTTTCCTCACTATACATGTGGAGAAAATTAAATAATGTAAAATATACCATAATTGATGGAGTTCTTGTAATAGAAAAAAACGAAGAAGGAAAAGGAACATTTTATGCACAACCCTTAGGTTACAGCAAAGATAATTTAGTGAATATAATTGAGCTGTTATTAAAAAGAAATGAAAATTATACAGACAGAGAGTATTTATTTGGAGATGTTGATGATAATTTTATTAATGATTTAAAAGAGTATACTGATTATAATATTGAAGTTATAGAAGATATAGATGACTTTGAATACGTATATAAAACACAAGATTTAATAGAATTAAGGGGTAGAAAGTATCACGGTAAAAAAAATCATGTTAATAGCTTTGAAAAAACATATGATTATGAAATAAAAACTATTGACAATAAATATGTTATGAAGGATTGCATAAACTTGCTTCATAAATGGCACGAAGAAGTGCTTGAAACAGTAGATAGAGAAATGTGTATGGAAATAGATGCAATAAGAGATGTATTTAAAGAAATTCACGAGCTAGATTTAAAAACTATTGCTGTTTACGTGAATGATGAACTTGCTGGATTTGCAATAGGCGAGTTGGTTAATGACAAATTGGCAGTAATACATGCAGAAAGAGGAGAAATTCAGTACAAAGGTATTTATGCTTTTTTAAATAAGAAATTTTTAATGGAATCTTTTTCTGAAACAGAATTTGTAAATAGACAAGAGGATACAGGTAATGAAGGTTTAAGAAAAGCAAAACAATCATATCATCCAACAAAAATGGTTAAAAAATATTTAGTTAAATTGTAAATTTATTATTGACTTATAATTTTTATGAGAGTATAATTAATAA
>JAQVWY010000087.1 GCA_028709465.1 Tissierellia bacterium
AAAGAAATATTCAAAAATGTGGATGATATAATTTTTAGACGAATTGAATGTGGACAAAACCAGAAAATAAAAATGGCAGTTGTATATGTTGATGGAATGACGAATAAAGAAGCAGTAAGTGAATATGCCATTGAAAGCCTTATGTCTAATCTTAATTTAGCTGAATTAGAGAAAAATCCAGAGAAGGAGCTTCAAGGACTAATTGCGAAAACAAGTATTTCATTATCTGAAGTAAAAGCCATATTAACAATAGAAGAAGCAGTAGATAAAATATTATCTGGGGAAACAATTCTTTTCATAGATACTTGCACAAAAGCAGTGATGCTTTCATCTAGAGGATGGCCAATGAGGGGAATATCAGAACCATCTGCAGAAACTCTATTAAGAGGTGCAAGAGATGGTTTCAATGAAACCATGAAGGTAACTACTACACTTATTCGCAGGAGAATCAGAGATCCTAAACTTAAAATAAAATATATGCAAATTGGAAGCAGATCAAAAACTGATGTGGCGGTTTTATACATAGAAGACATAGTTAATAAAGAAGTATTAGATGCAGTTCAAAAAAGATTAAATAATATAGATATAGAAGCAGTATTAGAAAGTTCATATATTGAAGAATTAATTGAAGATGATAATTTTTCTCCATTTCCACAAGTTGAGAATACAGAGAGACCAGATGCAGCAGCATCAGCATTACTAGAGGGACGAGTAGTGATAGCAGTGGATAACACACCCTCAGTTCTTATGGCACCTGCAACTTTTACATCATTCATGCAATCCTCAGAGGATTATTATGAGCGATGGTTATCAGCTTGTATGGTTAGATTAATAAGATATATCGCTTTACCAATAACCATGCTGTTACCTGCGATGTATGTTGCTATAACTGCTTTTCATCCAAATATGCTGCCTACAAAATTAGCGCTGTATGTGGCCGCATCAAGAGCAAATGTTCCATTTCCAGCATTTGTAGAAGCATTTATGATGGAGCTTGTAATTGAATTAGTAAGAGAAGCTGCTTTGAGGATTGTAGGACCTGTTGGCTCAACAATTGGATTAGTAGGCGGTTTAGTTGTAGGTCAATCTTCAGTTCAAGCTGGGTTAATAACACCATTGGCTGTAATAGTGGTAGCCCTTACTGCAATTGCATCTTTTACAATTCCAAGCTACAACTTTTCTACATCCCTTAGAATGATTAGGTTTGTGTTTATTATTTTAGCTGGTACCATGGGGTTATTTGGAATATCAATAGGTCTTTGTTTGTTAATAGTTCATTTATGTACTTTAAAAAGCTTTGGAATTCCATATTTAACACCATTTTCTAGTTTTATAGAAAACAAAAAAGATTTAAAGGATACTGTAATAAGGCATAGAATTCATGATTTAGTACATAAGCCCGAATATTTAAAATCTAAAAAGGAGAAAAATTCATAATGTATGAAAAGGAAATAACACCATATCAGAATTTATTTATAATAATAGTAATTTCTTTTGGGTTTCAATCAATGTTGATGCCGATTATACTATCTGCTGTTAAAGGACCTATTGGTTGGATTTCAATAATTATTGGTGCTTTAATATTATATTTAACTATAAGACCTATAAACCAAGTAATGAATAAATATAAAGGCGATACAATAGTTGGAATTGCAGGGCGGATGTTTCCTAAATATATATCTAAACTTATAGGATTTTATTATATAGTGCTTTTCATAATTGCAAATAGTTGGTTAATGAAAGATTTTGGTGAACAAATAAAATATTTAATGTTATTTAATACACCAATTAGCATAATTATAATTGCAATATTATTGGTAGCATCTTATGCAGCAAAAAAAGGAATACAATCTATAGCACAAATTGCAAATATTACTATTTTAATTGCTTTTATACCTTATATAGCAGTTATAATATTTTCTACTTATTATTCAGATTATACAAATGTTTTACCTATGTTTCCTGTAGATATAGAAGGAATAGTAAATGCAGTTCCAAATACAATATTTGGGTTTTTTGGATTTTCAATATTAATGTTTTCAAACAGTTACGTTGTTCCTACAGAAAGAAATATGATTTTGAATAAAAGGTTTATTATTATAAGCATGATGATTTATATTTTAAGTTATATATTGATAGTGATTAAATTTGGAATGGATGAAGCTACAAAGCTTGTTTGGCCATTTTTATCCGTTATGAAATTTGTTAACATACCTGGTTTCTTCTTTGAAAGTACTGAAATAGTAGGTATGTCATTTCAAATAATAGTAACATTTACATGTATTTGTATTCTAATGCATTTTACAAACCTTGTATTAGAGGAGACATTAGATACTAGAGAAAGCGGTTATTTTGTGTTTATACAAATACCCATATTATATATAACCGCCAGTATATTGCCAGGTATGTATATGCTTTACCCATACATTAAAATACCAGCCTATATATTTAGTGCACTTAATTTACTAATTCCCTTGTTAATTATATACAAGGATAGAAAGAAAAATAAAGCAACAAATTAAGAAACGTCATCCTGAACGATAGTGAAGGATCTCCCATGATAAAATGTAATTTAAGAGAGGTAATGATGGCTAAAAAAATAATTTTAATATTACTAACAACTATCATTTTAACAGGTTGTTGGGATAGTGCCGAAATAAATGATAGAGATTATATTTTTGCTGTAGGTATTGACAAAGGTGAAGATGAAAATCTTGTTTTTACTGCTGAAATTCCTAAAATAAATGAAGGCAGTGAAGAGCAGAGAATAATATTTACTCAAGAAAGCAAAAACCTTTCAAATTTTTATAATGACAGTTTTGTAAGGTCTGAAAAAGTAATATCAGATAGATTGATGCAAGTTATAGTCATTGGTGAAAGTATTGCCGAAGATACAGAAACATTTAAAAGGTTATTTGATGAGATTCAGCGTTCGCCTCAAATAAATAGGAGAGTAAAAATAGCTGTGGCTAAAGGCGATGCTAAGAAAATTATTGAAACAGAAATACCTAGCAATCCAATAGTAGGAAGGTATTTAAGTGAAATGTTAATTAAATTAAAAAAATCAAATGTTCAATCTATATATACATTTGATGAAGCTTTATTAAATCTTCAGGGTTTTGGCAGCGGATTGATTCCTATAGTTGAAAAATTTGAAGATAGTTTAAAAATAGAAAATGCTGCTGTTATGAAAGATTATAAAAAAATAGGCAATTTAAATTCTTTAGAAAATGAAATTGTCATGCTTATTTTAGATCCAAAATCATCTAACATAAGAAATATAAATTTAAATGTTGAAGATTCCATAATATCCTTAAGTACTGTGAATATAAAATCAACAAATAAAATTAAATTATCAGATGACAAACTTTCAGTAAACTATTATGTTACATTATATTGTTTCATAGAATCATTTACCCTAAATAATAAAAGTTTAGCAGATAAAAAATTTATAGATAAAATAAAAGAAGCTGCAGTAAACCAAATATCAGAACAAACTGATAGCACAATTAATAAAGTTCAAAAAATTTATAAAATTGATTTGTTTAAGATTAAGAATGAACTATATAAATACCATAATATAAAATATAAAAAAATAGAAGATAATTATCAACAAGTATTTGAAAATGCTGATATAAATGTTTATTATGCAGTAGATATAAAAAGTACAGGATTAGTTAAGTAATATAATTAAAATGGAGGACGTATTGTGATGAGGTATAGAAATAAAATAATTTTATCTATAATATTTGTTTTTTTAGCAATAGTAATATCTTATGGTGTAGAATCATATCAATGTATGTCAAAAATAAATGATAAAGTTATCAGACTTCATGTTATAGCAAATTCAGATACATTTGAAGATCAAGCGCTTAAATATAAGGTAAGAAACAATATTATAGAAAATTTTAACAATGAATTTCAATTAATATCATCAAAAAATGAAAGTCAAAACATAATTATAAACAATATAAATGAAATTAGGGATAAGGCATTAAATATTATAAAATCCGAAGGATATAATTATGATGTGAATGTATATTATGGAAACTATATTTTCCCTAGAAAACAATATGAAGAAATAGTATTGCCACAAGGAAATTATGATGCTGTAAGAATTGAAATTGGAAAAGGCGAGGGCAGTAATTGGTGGTGCGTTATGTTTCCACCTCTATGCTTTTTAGATTTTGGAAATACAGATAATGGAGAACCTGTTTTTGATGTAGATACAGAAAGAAAATTACAGGAAGTTCTCACAAAAGAAGAAATTGAAGCCATAAAAACTAAAAGAGGACTTGAAGACATTAAATTAAAGTCTAAAATCTTTGAATTTATAGAAAAAGGTAAAATTGAAAATACGGGTGTGTATACTAAAGGCAAAGCAAAAATTTATGCAACATCAAGCAATTGCGATTAATAAAGGTTGACATTTTATAATATTGATATAGAATATTAATTAAATATAACTTATATTAAGTTTAAAATATTAAAGTAGAGGTGAGAAGAATGGAATCGGGCGGTACTGGTATGGACTGTGGAGTCAAATTGACTTATTATAGTGAAATTATTATGCTAATTAAGTTGAATTCTATTCTTCTTATTTTATCAGAAATTAGCTAAAGTCGTGTATATACTATTTATTTATCTATTCTAATTTAAAGTCAAGTCAATTAACTTCCTTAATGTCCTTTTATCATTACTTTTAATTTAATTTTATAAAACTATTATTAAAAAGGTTAAATATTTTTATAACCTTTAATTAATTATGCTTATTTTTATAATAGCAGCTTAATTATACTTTCTAGGAGGCTAAAATGAAAGAATTGATTTTAAATTTAATAGAACAAGATAAATATGCACAGGTGAGAAAAGAAATAATTAAAATTAACATTGTAGATATAGCACAGATTTTGGAGGAATTAGATACACAAAAAGTATTATTAGTTTTTAGAATATTGCCTAAAGAGATTGCAGCAGGAGTATTTTCCTATATGCCAAATGATCTTCAGAGGTATATTGTTGAATCTATTACTGACAAAGAAATAGAAAATATATTAAATAAGTTATTTTTAGATGATAAAATTGATTTTTTAGAAGAAATGCCTTCAAATTTTGTAAAGAAGGTACTTAAAAATACAGATGAAAAAACTAGAAATCTTATTAACCAATTTTTAAATTATCCCGAAGATTCTGCCGGGAGCAAAATGACTATTGAATATGTTGACTTAAAAAAGGAAATGACAGTAAGGCAGGCTATAGAACATATAAAGGCAACAGGAATAGATAAAGAAACAATCGATACTTGTTATGTTATTAATAAAAATAGGATACTTGAAGGTGTAATAACAATAAGAAAACTAATATTAAGTGAAGATACTGCTATTGTTAAAGATATTATGCAAACTGATGTTATCTATATTAATACCTATGATGATCAAGAAAAGATTGCATCATTGTTTAAAAAATATGATTTTATTTCAATGCCTGTTGTTGATAATGAGCGAAGGTTAGTCGGTATTATTACAATAGATGATATTATAGATATTATAGATCAAGAGAATACTGAAGATTTACAGAAGATGGCTGCTATGGAACCTTCAGAGGAAGAATACCTAAAGACAAATGTATTAGTTTTAGCTAAACATAGGATAACTTGGCTTTTGATTTTAATGATTTCAGCAACATTTACAGGTAATATTATAAGAAGATTTAATGATGTATTGACATCGGTTGTTGTACTAAATTCATTTATTCCAATGTTAATGGATACTGGAGGAAATGCAGGTTCTCAATCTTCAACACTTATTATAAGGGGTTTGGCTTTAGGAGAAATTAACCTAACAGATATCTTTAAAGTTCTATGGAAAGAATTTAAGGTAAGCTTTTTTGTGGGAGTAATTTTAGCTTCAGTGAATTTTTTAAGAATTTATTATTTTGAAAAGATTGATTTTTTAGTGGCGGTGGCTGTATCTATTACGTTATTTTTCACTGTAATGTTATCAAAAATTGTAGGCGGTGTGTTACCGATGGTTGCAAAGTTTTTTAAAGTAGATCCAGCTATTATGGCTGGTCCTTTAATTACAACAATAGTTGATGCTGTAGTTTTAATAATATACTTTAATATGGCTACATTGTTGTTAGGCATATAGGTAGTAGAGGATTGATTAAGCGATGGGTGAGCAATAGATTATGGCTTGTTTATAGCCATCTATCGCTAGTCAATCGCTCATCAATGCTTGTCTATTGTTTAAAATATTTCAATTTTTAATTTATTATAGTTTTCTTCCATTTTACCAAAAATTATTTTATAATCAATAAATAACGTACCTTTTCCATTTTCATCTAGATTATTTATAAAAGTATCTGTTTGAAAATCTAAATCAAAAGACCCATATGGAGTTGTATAAATATTTTTATAGATTTTTCCTGTTTCAAACTCCATTTTAGATGAAAATTCACCAAGTTTTGTCATATGAAGTTTATTTTCATATATTTTCAATCTAGTTTTGTTACCTTTAGTATTTGAAATATGGCTTTCATCATAATTTACAACAAAATGATCATCAACTTTTTCTAAGGTTGCTTCAGTCATTAGTTCAATTTCATCTTCATTACCAGCTTTATCAATGGTTTGTATTGTCAGTATTTTTATTCTTATGTTTTCCATTAAACTCACATCCTTTCTGTTAACTCTATAGATTATCTATGGCTATTTCAGAAAGATTATTTATCTCCTTTTTTAAAAAGTTTCCGCCAATCCTTCTAAATCGTTCAGGAGCATCACTTACGTAATATTCATATTTAGGTAATTCATAACTTTCATTTAATAAATTTTTTTCTATAAGTAATTGTTTTAAATCTTTTGCGGTCTCAAAAGCAGGATTAACCAGTTTTACATAAGGACCAACTACCTTTTTAATGGTATATCTTAATATAGGATAATGTGTACAACCTAATACTAATGTGTCTATGTCATGTTCAAATAATTCCGTTAAATATTTTTCAGCTGTTAATTCGGCAACATTAGAATATTCCCATCCCTCTTCAATAATAGAAACAAAGAGGGGACAAGGTATGCCAATTACTTCTGCGTCATGCTTATAATCCATGATTTTAGATTGATAAGCGCCACTGTTAATTGTTGCCGTAGTTCCAATTACTCCTATATGACCATTTTTAGTAACTGTAGATGCACTTCTGGCACCTGGGTCAATAACTCCAATAACAGGTATGTCAAAGTTTTTCTGTAAATCATCTAAAGCTATTGAACTTGCAGTATTACATGCAACAACTATTGTTTTAACATCTTTGTTTTTTAATAAAGTAGCACATTGATGTGCATATTTTTTTATGGTTTGCTCTGATCTAGATCCATAAGGTATCCTAGCAGTATCACCAAAATATATTAAATTTTCGTATGGTAGCTGTTCCATAACTTCTCTCATTACAGTAAGCCCACCCACACCAGAGTCAAATATCCCAATAGGACTATTATTCATTTTATTATTCCTTTTCTAATTTTTATACATCATATTATTTCATAAATTACATAAAAAATCAATATATATGTTAATAGTTATGATTTAATTATTTATAAAGTTATTATATTTCTATAGTCCAAACTGAAGATTATTTAATAAAAAATTTAGATAAGCATTTTAAAATATAAAAAATAATATTGTATGATTAGTTAATACATAATATAATTAGTAGAATGTGAAACTTTATGTAAAAATAAATTAAAAATACTAGGAGGTATGAATTGAAAAAAGGAAATCCATATGGAACACACAGAGTAATTGAACCTAAGGGAGTGTTACCTCAGCCAGCTACAAAAGTAGATAACAATATGGAAATTTATGATAATGAAATACTTATTGATGTTCAAACATTAAATATAGATTCAGCAAGTTTTACTCAAATATGCGATCAGGCTCAAGGAAATGTAGAGAAAATAAAAGAAATAATGTTAGGAATAGTAAAGGATAGGGGAAAACATCAAAATCCAGTTACAGGTTCAGGAGGAATGTTAATTGGTACTGTAGAAAAAATAGGTTCTGCATTAGAAGGTAAAATTGACTTAAAAGTTGGAGATAAAATTGCAACCTTAGTATCATTATCTTTGACTCCATTAATTATAGATGATATAATTAATGTCAGAAAAAATATAGACCAAGTTGATATTAAGGGTAAGGCAATTTTGTTTGAAAGTGGAATATATGCAAAATTGCCTTCAGATATTCCTGAAAATCTTGCACTATCAGTTTTAGATGTAGCAGGTGCTCCAGCACAAACAGTAAAGCTCGTTAAAGAAGGAAACACGGTATTAGTTCTTGGAGGGGCCGGAAAGTCTGGTATATTATGTCTTTATGAAGCAAAAAAATTAGCTGGAAATGCAGGCAAAGTGATATGCATTGATTATAGTGAAACAACAATAGAAAAGGTAAGAAAATTAGGAGTTGCTGATTATTATATAGCTGCAGATGCAACCAATGCAATTGAAGTATATGAAAAAGTGATGAATGTAACTAATGGGAAGCTTTGTGATTTAGTTATAAGTTGTGTAAGTAGATCAAACTGTGAAATGTCAGCTATCTTATCAACGAAAGATGAAGGAACAGTATATTTTTTCAGCATGGCAACAAGCTTCACCAAAGCAGCCCTTGGAGCTGAAGGTGTAGGTAAAGATATAAATATGGTTATTGGCAATGGTTATACTAAAGGACACTCAGATACAGCTTTACAAATAATGAGAGAAAGTAAAGAATTAAGTGATTATTATACAAAATTATATGCATAGCTATAGGCGAACATTTAATTGGTTATAGGTAAAATATGGAGGTATTAAATGGCCTATTACAACGAGATAGAACCATGGAAAGATGTTACTCAAAAAGAATGGGATGACTGGAAATGGCAAATAAGAAATAGAATAGACACAGTAGATAAATTAAAAAAAATAATTAATATTACTCCTGAAGAGGAAGTTGATATAGATAATGTATTAAAGAAATTTAAAATGGGTATCACACCTTACTATGCTGCTCATATGGATAAAAATGATCCGAGATGCCCAATAAGAATGCAGGCGGTTCCCACAATTGCAGAGACGCATATAAGTTCTGTAGATATGGTAGATCCTCTTCATGAAGACACTGATTCGCCAGCACCTGGATTGACTCATAGATATCCAGACAGAGTACTGATTTTGATAACTGAACAATGCTCTATGTACTGTAGACATTGTACTAGAAGGAGATTTACAGGTCAAACAGATAATAACGTATCAATGGAAAACATAGATAAATGTATTGAATATATACGAAATACTCCACAAGTAAGAGATGTTTTGCTTTCTGGTGGAGATTGCCTTTTAGTTTCTGATAGTAGACTAGAATATATAATTAAAAAATTAAGGGAAATTCCCCATGTGGAAATTATTAGGTTAGGAACAAGGGTTCCTGTTGTATGTCCCCAAAGGATTACAGATGATTTAGTCAATATGCTAAAGAAATATCATCCAATTTGGCTAAATACTCATTTTAATCATCCAAAGGAATTTACTGAGGAATCAAGAGAAGCTTTAAGGAAACTTGCAGATGCAGGTATTCCATTGGGAAATCAATCTGTTCTTTTAAGAGGAGTAAATGATTGTCCTCATATTATGAGAAATTTAGTTAATGAGCTTGTGAAAAACAGGGTTAGACCTTATTATATTTACCAATGTGACCTTTCTCGCGGTATTGAGCATTTTAGGACTTCTGTTGGCAAAGGTATAGAAATAATGGAAAGTTTGCGAGGTCACACATCAGGATTTGCTGTACCAACATTCGTTGTAGATGCACCTGGAGGTGGCGGGAAGATTCCAGTAATGCCAAACTATGTCATATCTCAATCATCTCACAAAGTGATATTAAGAAATTTTGAAGGTGTTATTACCACTTATACAGAACCATATTTACCTGAATTAGAATGTAAATGTGATGTATGTCAAGGCAAGAAAAAAGATCCTATTGAAGGAGTGGCCGGACTATTAGTAGGAAATGATTTAGCTTTAGAGCCAACAAAGTTAGCGAGAAGAGAAAGAAATAGTATGCAATAGATGAACCGATTAATAAGCGATTGATAAGCGATTGAACAACAAGATAAGCCATGGGTGATAAACAATCAATAGTTCATTTGTTATGAGAGGTTGTTATGGATTTAATTGAGATAATTAGAAAAAACAATTATAGGACGGTATCAATTGTAGGTCTTGCAAAAAATGCAGGAAAAACTGTTGTTCTTAATTATCTCATAGAAAAGTCCATAATTCACAACATGACAATTGGTATTACATCTATAGGCAGAGACGGAGAAAAAATAGATGTAGTTACAAATACAGAAAAACCATCTATATTTGTGACAAAAGGAATGTATGTAGCTACTGGGAAAAATGCAATGATGGTTTCTGATATATTTTTAGAAATTATTGAATCAACAGGCATTACTACACCTATGGGGGAGGTAATAATTAGCAAGGTAATGAGAGATGGTTATATTCAACTAGCAGGACCTGTTAGTGCTTCCCATATTAAATATGTAACTGAACGATTAAGTTTTTATGGGGCTGAAGTTGTGTTTGTTGATGGAGCTATTGACAGAAGAGCAGCTTCATCACCAGCCATAACTGATGCCTGTATTATTGCAACGGGAGCAGTGTTGAGCCGTGATATGAAAAAGGTGATAAGTATGACGGCTTATGCTGTTGAATGCTTTAAATTAGAGGAAGTAAGTAATAATATAAAGCAGATTATTCTCAAAAATAATGAAACCTCTGTTATTCAAAATTTTGAAGAAGCAATAATTATAAATGAAGAAATCAATTTAGTAAATGGAAAAAAAATTTCAGAAAAAATAAACGAAAATACAACTCATGTTTTTATTAAGGGAGCAATTACTTCAAAGTTATTTAAAGATATATGTGAAAATAAATTTATTAAAAACATTATAATTGTAATAGAAGATGGGACAAAGATCTTTATAGATTTAGAAACGTGGAATGATTTAAAGAATAAAAAATTAACTATTAAGGTGTTAAATAAAATAGATGTGATTGCTGTTACTTTAAATCCAGTTTCACCAGAAGGATATTATTTTAATAGCGAGGAATTTAAAAACAAAATTTCCCACTACATTACTAATGCAAAAATAATTGATGTTGTATCAGGGAGTGATGTATGATATGAACTTTATTTCGGAGAAAACTATTAAAAATATTAATTTTGATTTTATTTTAAATGAGATAAAACCAATAACTGAATATGGCAACAATATAAAGAAAATTACAGTTCCTTATACTAAAGGACAGGAAAAAAGGCTTCTAGAAGAGTTAGAAAAAGTTAATACATTTATTAAATTAGAAAACAAACGAAAATTTATTGAAATCTTTAAGCATATAAAAAACATCACTAAGGTAATTGAAAATGTTAAAAATGACCTAGTATTAGATGATGTTGAACTCTTTGAAATAAAGAACTTTCTTATATTATTAAAAAAAATAAAAACTATTTTAAAACAATCATCAATTACTTATGATGATTTATCAATAATTCCTCTTACTCATGTCTATGAATTATTAGATCCCTGCAATGAAAAAGTGAACACATTTTATATATATGATGACTATTCTATAAATCTTAAAGAAATCAGATATAATATAAAGCAAACAGAAAAAAAAATTAATTATTTAAAAAAAGAAATAAAAAATGAGTTAGAAAATAAATATAGTGTTAAATTCAATTTTAGAAATGAAATTACTGTTAATAAAATAGATAAAGATAGAATAGAAAAACTGTTAAATGAAAAACGTATAAGGATTTCTAGAGAAAATTATATAACATATGTTTTGACAATTAATAACAGTGAAATAATTGATGATTATGAGAAAAAATTAGAAAAGTTAAAGTTAGAAGAAAAAGAGGAAGAATACAATATTCGACAAGAAATTTCCAGGGAAATAAAGAATAATTACGATGATTTTCAACATAATTTTAATTCTATAGGTCGTATTGATTATATCATAGCAAAGGCTAATTATGCTATAAAGACAAATTCTACAATGCCTCAAATATCCAATGATTTAGAATTTATAATAAAAGAGGGCAGGAACTTAAAGTTAGAAAAAGCATTAAAAGATAAGGATAAAGAGTATACTCCCATAGATGTGTCATTAAATAAAAATGTTATTTGCATCACTGGAGCAAATATGGGAGG
>JAQVWY010000013.1 GCA_028709465.1 Tissierellia bacterium
ATGTTTTAGGCAAAATATAAAGAGCCACATTTCTGTGACTCCTTCATTTTTTACATAAAAAACTTTTGTTCCATTCTGTATCCCAGTAAATCATCTGATTCTTCACCATTATTTAAATATATCATGGTCTAAAAGAGTATACTTGTAGCACATAATAATACTTATGCAACGCAATATAAAAATATTGCGTAATACAAGCAATTCAATATAATATTGTTTTACAGCTATCCTATCTTTTTATAAGGGAACCTTTATAAAACATATATTGTTCTGACTTATTTGGCTCAAAGTACACTTCAAATATCTTTTTATCTTTATCTTGTAAAGATACCGATTTTGCGACGATTGATTTATTGATATCAGAAGCATATATTTTGCCTTCTTTCAACATGTATATTCTTGTTTCGGGAATTGTACCTAAAGTTGAAATAATTTCTTTCTTATCATCATCGTCTAAATCAATTTCCATGGTATTTCCATCTATCTGTATAATCGAATCTTCCAGTTTATCCTCAACAAACCAATAAAATGCCTGCGCATAATTGGCACCCAATATTCCATAAATCTTTACTGCCCTTTTCCCAAATACATGAATTTCCTCAATTCCCATTGAATCGACTGGGGTGTTCTCCATTGACACTTGACCTATATAATAAGATTTACCATTCAAATTAATTCCGCCTTTAAATCTACTATTTTCATTATCCGTAAATATAAAGGCGCTATGTTCTTTATCGATTATTTTTTCTTCAATAATTTTATTAGTATTATCTACCTGTAAATTTTCTATTTTTGTATTGCTTATTTGAAAAAATTCCAATGGGTATATATTATCTTCCTTATTACATCCATTGAGTAAAAAAATTAAAATTAATAATATAATTAATAACTTGAGCTTCATAATTTCCCACTCCTATGATAATTTATTTATTTTTTACAACCTTTTCTGGACGCATAATATTACCTTGCGACTCATTTTATAAGTAATGTATCTTAAACAAAACTATAGATATCCCTACTTATTGCTCTCTTTCAAACAATATCAATTTATTATTAATTAAAACAACAATATTCTCCTTATAATAAGCATATTTTGAGCCTATATCTGTTCATCAACGGGTAGCTCATCTGACACATGATAACTCCTTTCAAATTCAATTAATTCTCCTTAATCCATTCTGTTATCAATGGTCTTTTATCATACGTAATGGTGTATTGAAATTTTGAGTACATCCACGTTTCAGGTTCGTATATTTCTTCAACTAAAATAGAATCTTTATTGATAGTAATTAATACTTCATTTTGCTCTTTGTTTGGAACAGTGAATATATATCCACCATCTCCGTCTGTAATCTTCCAGCCAACATCCGACTTATCATAAAGGGAATCCACAATCTTATTACTTAATTCAGAACTAAAATATTTCTCATATAACTTAACTATCTTTTCTTTGCTATCAGTCTCATTAGGAATTTCTCGAATGTAACTTTGAATCTCATTAAAAAAATCATATACATTCTCCTCATTCCACACTGAAAAATCATTGGGTTTATCTATACTACACCCAACTAATAACGAAAAACATAACATTATAATCAATGCAAACGTAATCCGCATACATACATCCTCCTTTATAAATCTTGTACGAATAGAAACAGCACCTCCTTTTATAATTAGACGAACTATCAATTATCTTTGTTCCATTATATTAATAATTCAGCGCTACCACCATATAAAAAATAAAGAGCCACATTTCTGTGACTCCTTAATTTTAATATTATAAATATTATCTCTTGCGTAACTGATGTATGGAATTATATTTTCTCAAATACACAATATATAGTACTAATATCAAAGTTTTCAACACTATATATTGATTATTTCATTTTTTCATTTTTGACCGTGCATAAATGTATTTTATATATTTATCCGTACCTTGTTTGACGCGCCTAATTATATTATATAATTATTTGTTTATCAAGTACCAATTTTAGGATAATTAAAAAAGTTCCTTCCATTATAGAGCCTGTACAAAATTTTGTGTAAACTAGAATAATTGAACTCCTTCTTGGTGATAATACAAATGTTAAAATTTGTCGATAATTAAGGAGGAGTTATATTTTTGTCAAAATTACTAAAAGAGTTATGAAAAACGACAGAAAGAGTATCTATAAAATGGACCAGAAGATACGATAACTGTGATTTGGTTGTGAACCAGCTGAAGATCTTATTCAGCGATGTTTTAGCAACAGCATAATTTAATTGGGGCTCTGCCCCAAACCCCGAGGTTTATCGCATCGGTTTTTAAAAACCAAATAAGCCGCTGGAGTTGCACCTCGAGAACCGTACGTACGGTGGTGTGGTAGGAGTTAAATAAATTATTATTTACCTCCTAAATGGCATTCTAGTAATGCTAAATATACTACCTTGGCTCATTAAATCTGCGATATTCAATACTTGTTTTTCCATAGAATCATATATTACAATATCATTTTCATATTTTTCATTGAAACGTGATCGAGCATGATTTTCTACGGTTCCAAGAAGTTGATATAATATTTCTTGCCACCTTTGCAAACTCCATAACTGATTTGCTCTTGTAAGGAATTCAGCAAGATCATCAGCGTTCCTATACCAATTTAGTCTGTCAGCATTAGCCGCATAAGTATCTCCGTTTTTCAAATCATTAATAAATTTTGTGCCTAACAATAAATGGTCACGAAAAAGCCTCTCAAACTCTTTTGAATTATCTCCATAAAATGGCTCTAGAAATCTAGCAAAGTCAGATGGAATTGCTAATAATCTTTCAGTTACAAATTGTAAATCAGGTAAGTCATGTTTTGTACTAATAACAAATGACCTCATCCACAATACATATTGTAGCCACAATTTGGTGAGAGTTATATATATATTAATAGGTGCAGGGGTATATGAATCATTTACACTCATATTTCTAATATTATACATAATTTAAGTTTCCTTTCTTTCAACGTTTTAATATATAATATTCAATTTGTGCTTACAAGTTACTGTTTTACTCTGGATTTTTGCCAAAAGCTAATGAATAAATAGTGTTATCAAAATAATGTGTATAAGTTACCTTATTCTTACATTGCTCCTATCTAAATTTACGCACGATTATTTTACGCAATGCGTAAAAGTGTGACACTTTTTACACACAATATGTAGTATGTTATAAGCAAAATAAAAGAGCCACATTTATGTAGCTCTTTCAATAAAATTCTATGCCAATTATCTCTTACTAAATTGTGACGCTCTTCTAGCTTTCTTAAGACCGTATTTCTTTCTTTCTTTCATTCTTGGATCTCTTGTTAAGAAACCTGCTTTTTTAAGTATTGGTCTTAATTCTCCATCAACTTGTAATAAAGCTCTTGATATACCATGTCTTATAGCTCCTGCTTGACCAGTATATCCGCCACCTTTTACGCTTACTAAAACATCATATTGACCTAATGTATCAGTAATTAGTAATGGTTCTCTAACTAAAACTCTCAAAGTTTCATATTTTAAATAATCGTCTAAATCTCTTTTATTTACATTTATTTTTCCAGTTCCAGGAACAAGTCTAACTCTTGCAATTGCACTTTTTCTTCTTCCAGTACCTCTATATTGTACGTTCATAACCTATCCTCCTCACCTTATTAAAACTCGTATACTTCTGGTTTTTGAGCTTGGTTATTGTGCTCAGGGCCAGCGTATACTTTAAGTTTCTTTAACATTTGTCTTCCAAGACTATTTTTTGGAAGCATTCCTTTTACAGCAAGATAAACTGGTTGTGTTGGTTTAGCTTGTATAAAATCCTTATAAGGAACTTCTTTTAATCCGCCTGGATAAAGTGAGTGGTGTCTGTATAATTTCTGATTCCATTTGTCTCCTGTTAAAACAATCTTTTCAGCATTTACAATTATTACGAAATCTCCAGTATCAACATGTGGAGTATAAATTGCTTTGTGTTTTCCTCTTAAAAGCTTAGCAACTTCTGTTGCTAATCTACCTAAAGTTTTTCCATCAGCATCTATAACATACCATGACCTTTGAACTTCATTAGGTTTAGCATTAAAGCTTTTCATTTTGTTTCCTCCTGTAATTCTTTAACTATTAAATTATTCTTCGTTTACTCTATTATCTTCATTATCTATTCAAAAAACCTAACTCCGGGGCATTGGAACGGTTTTTCTCTCAAATTCATACCTTATAATTTTATATTAATAAATCATGCAAGTCAAGTGTTTTTTTTAATAAATTACTTCTTTCAAAAAAAGCCCTTCAGGATTAGCAGTATAACCTAGTACTGTCCTGTCGCCAGTTTCAATTGCATTACTAATACAAGAAATATCTTTTGAGCCTTTACCAATATCTATTAAAGTTCCTGCAATTATTCTAACCATATTATATAAAAATCCATTCCCAGTAATATACAATTTTATTAATTGATTCTTTCTGACTAATTCAAAATTATAAATTGTTCTCACGGTAGTCTTAACTTGAGAGCCTGCTGCCATAAATCCTTTAAAATCATGGGTTCCTATCAACAATTTTGATGCTTCATTCATGAGATCAACATTCAACACATATGGTACAAAAAACGAATAATCTCGATAAAAAGGACTACTAATATAATCATTGTATATTTGATACATATATGTTTTTTTATGGGCATCAAATCTAGAGTGAAACTCCATAGGCACATCTTCTGATTGCATAATTCTTATATCTTTTGGCAAGTTAGCATTTAATGCAATTTTTATTTTATCGCTTTTAATATTTGTATCTGAAATGAAATTAGCTACTTGCCCTAATGCATGAACTCCCTTATCAGTCCTACCTGAACCAATTAAATCAGCTCTCTGCTTTGTAATAATGCCAATTGCCCTTTCTATTTCCCCTTGAATTGTTATTTTATTGGGTTGAGTTTGCCATCCGTGATACTTTGTACCATCATAAGCAATTGTCAACTTAATATTTCTTACCATATTTTAGATACAATAATCATTGCAAAATAAATTACAAAAATAAATATTGCAACATAATCTCCCATTTCCATTTTCAATTGTCTCATTCGAGTTCTATTTTCTCCGCCTCTATAGCACCTAGCCTCCATTGCCATTGCAAGTTCATCTGCTCTTCTAAAGGCACTAATGAACAAAGGAACCAATAATGGTATTAGATTTTTTGCTCTATTAATTACATTGCCGCTTTCGAAATCAGCACCTCTAGATTTTTGAGCCTTCATTATTTTTTCAGTCTCTTCCATTAATGTTGGAATAAATCTAAGAGCAATTGTCATCATCATTGCAAGCTCATGAGCAGGTACACCAATTTTTTTAAAAGGATTTAATAAGTTTTCAATTCCATCAGTCAATAGTATTGGTGAAGTAGTTAAAGTTAATAAAGATGTTCCCATAATCAAAAGAGTTAATCTCAAAGCCATGAATCCAGCCTGACGAAGTCCTGCATCAGTTATTTTAATAAAACCAAGTTCAAAAATAATAACATTGCCAGGAGTCATTAAAATATTAATAATAAATGTAATTAAAATTATAAAAAATATTGGTCTTAACCCTCGCAATACAAACTTAAAAGGTACCTTTGAACTTATAATTGCAACTGCTAAAAAAGCTATTACATACAGGTATGTTACAAAGCTTTCTATTAAAAACAAAGAAATAATAAAAGCAAATGTCATGATTATCTTAACCCTTGGGTCAAGGCTATGTACAGGGGATTCAACAGGATAATGCTGACCTATAGTTAAATTCTTAAACATTTTTTCTTCTCCTTATTTCCTTTAAAATTTCTGCAGTTGCTTCCTCTACATTAATAATATCATTTTTTATATTAAAACCTCTTTTATTAAGCTCTAAAACTATTTCAGCTATTTGAGGAACCCCTAGGCCTATTCTTTTTAATTCTTCTGATTGAGAATATATCTCTTTGGGAGTACCCTTCATATGAATTTTACCTTTATACAATACTATAACTTTATTAACAAGTTTAGCAATATCCTCCATGCTGTGAGATACTAATACCACAGTAAAATTGCCCTTGCCATGTAATTTTTTTATCTGTGAAAACAATTCATTTCTACCTGCTGGGTCAAGTCCTGCAGTGGGTTCATCTAGTATCAAATAGTCTGGTTTCATTGCAAGAACTCCAGCTATAGCAACCCTTCTTTTTTGACCTCCGCTTAAATCAAAAGGTGATAAATCTTTTATTTTATTATAATCAAATCCAACTAGTTCTAGAGCTTCCTTAACCCTAGAATTTATTTCATCTTGAGATAAATTTAAATTTAAAGGACCAAAAGCAACATCTTTTGCTACAGTTTCTTCAAAAAGTTGATATTCAGGATATTGAAACACAAGACCAACAGTTTGACGTATATTTTTTAGTTTTTTCTTATCTTCTCCAACGGATACACCATCTACAATTATTTTACCTTCTGCAGGCATTTCCAATCCGTTAAACAATTGTATAAGTGTTGATTTCCCTGAACCAGTATGCCCTATTATTCCAAGAAAATCACCTTTTTCCACAGTCATGTTAACATTATCCAGTGCAACAGTGACAAATGGTGTTCCTTCGCTGTAAACATATTTAATATTTTCTGCAATTATTGACATAACAAATCCACCAGTTCCTTTACATAAATAATATCAGAGGGCAAATCTACGCCTTCCTTTATAAGTACTTGTGCTAGTTCAGTTACTTGAGGCACATCTAATCCAAATTTCTTTATAGCATCTAAATTACTGAAAACTTCCTTTGGAGTTCCATCTAATCTTATATTACCTTTATCCATGACAACAACTCTGTCTGCCTGAACAGCTTCATCCATATAATGAGTTATTAAAACTATTGTTTTGCCAATTTTGTTTAGTTTTTTTAAGGTTTCCATTACTTCAACTCTTCCCGATGGATCAAGCATGGCTGTTGGTTCATCTAATATGATACAATCAGAATTAAGAGCTAAAATTCCAGCAATAGCAATTCTCTGTTTCTGTCCCCCAGACAAAAGATGAGGAGGGCGTCTTCTATATTCATACATACCAACTGTATTTAAAGCAGCGTCAACCCTTTTTCTTATTTCAGAAGGTTCTACTCCTTGATTTTCAGGTCCAAAAGCAATGTCTTCCTCCACTATAGTTGCAACAAGTTGATTATCCGGATTTTGAAAGACCATACCTGCAGTTTGTCTAATATCCCAAAGCTTACTATCGTCAGAAGTATCCATTCCTTTGACAAATATTTTACCTTCTGTAGGTAGTAAAATAGAATTTATCAGTTTTGCTAATGTTGATTTACCGGATCCATTATGACCAATAATAGCAGTAAATTGACCTTTTTTAATATTTAAACTAACTCCGTCAACAGCATATTTATTATCTTCTTTACCATATTTAAACTTTACATTTTCAATTTTTATAATATTATCTTCCATACTTCACCTATTTTCTAGTGGTATTTTACAATTATATTTGTTGCATTAAGATAATACCACTAAATTAGTTATAATTCAATAAAAAATAATAAAAGTTCTATAATTAGCCAAAGAATAATTATATTTTACTATTGTTATTTATTGTAAATTTTTTAAAAAACTATTGACAAAGTTATTTATAAATATTATGATAATGGAAAATTTAAAACTATTCAAAGATCAGTTTAGGAGAAATTATATGGCACTTGTAAATAAAATTTACGCATTTAATTTGTATAACTATTATTTAAGTAATTATTATTACTTTTATTATAGTGTACAAAAATTGCATAAATATATTTACAAAGGATTTAATAATAGAGCCATTATAAATAATTGACTACATTCTAGCTAATTATTTATACTTCTCTATCTATATATTATATTTTAAGATAGTATATTAGAGTCCTTTAAGGGACTCTTTTTTATATTTTTTCTGAAAAATAGAGGTAGATCTTATACAGTGAGATGAAGCCTGCTATACCAAAATTTGCATTTACGGGAGGTAAAAAATGATTTTAGTAGTTAATAACAAAGCAAGTGAAACAGAAATCAATCAAATTAAAGAGAAAATTGAAAAAATGGGATGCGGAGTACACGAATCAATAGGACTAAACTATCATATTATTGGAGTAGTTGGCGATACCAGCAGCATCGATCCAGGTATTTTTCAAGCAAGTGGTTTAATAGATAAGATAATTCATGTTCAGGAATCTTATAAAAAGTCCAACAGATTATTTCATCCAGAAAACACAGAAATAAAAGTAGGAAATGAAATAATAGGTGGGAAAAAAATAAGCATAATAGCAGGACCATGTTCAGTTGAAAGTGAAGATCAGATATTATCCATAGCTGAATCTGTCAAAGCATCAGGTGCAAGCTTCTTAAGAGGCGGTGCTTTTAAACCCAGAACTTCTCCATACAGCTTCCAAGGCTTAAGAAAACATGGATTAGAATTATTAAAATATGCAAGAGAAAAAACAGGTCTACCTATTGTAACAGAAATAATGTCAACTGAATATTTAGATGATTTTGTTGAGGATGTTGACATAATTCAAGTTGGCGCAAGAAATATGCAAAACTTTGAACTTTTAAGGGAACTGGGTAAAACAAATAAACCAATTTTATTAAAAAGAGGATTGTGCGCTACTATTGAAGAGCTCCTCATGTCTGCTGAATATATAATGGCAGGTGGAAATGAAAATGTAATTTTATGTGAACGGGGAATAAGAACTTTTGAAAAATATACAAGAAACACATTAGATTTAAGCGCAATACCCGCAATTAAAAAATTAAGTCATTTACCTGTTATTGTTGATCCAAGCCATGCAGCAGGAAAGTGGTGGATGGTTGAGCCATTATCAAAAGCTGCTATATCAGTAGGTGCAGATGGTTTAATTATTGAAGTTCATAATGATCCTGAAAATGCCTTATGTGATGGAGATCAATCTATTAAACCAAACCGATTTCATGAGCTTATGGGTAAACTTAAATTATTAGCAGAAATTGAAGAAAGAAAAATATAAAAAAGAGAGGTTATATAAAATTGAATGTATTAAACATATCTGATTTAAATATATCAATTGTAGGACTAGGCCTTATTGGCGGTTCTATTGCAAAATCAATAATAAAAAATTATAAACCTAAAAACTTATGGGCTATTGATATAAATTTAAATACATTAAATAAAGCTAAATATGAAGGTGTTATTAATGAAGGATATGTTGAACCCATATATCCTCTAATAAATTCTGATATAGTAATTTTCTGTACATATCCAAATATTACTATAAACTTTATAAAGAATAACATGGATTATTTTAAACCCAATTCATTATTAACTGACACAGCAGGAGTAAAGAGTAAAATTATAACTGAAATTAATAAAATAATTAGGAATGACATTGAATTTATAGGTGGTCATCCTATGTCAGGCAAGGAAAGTATGGGATATGAATTCTCTAGAGATAATATGTTTGAAGGCGGAGAATACATTTTAACACCTTGTTATAATACAAAAGATAAATCATTAAATTTGCTAACAGATATAATAAAAGGAATAGGTTTTAAAATCGTTACAATAATGACTCCTGAAGAACATGATGAAAGAATTGCATTTACAAGCCAGCTTCCTCATATAATTGCATGTACAGTCATGAACAATAAACAGTTTAATGGTAAAATAAATTGTATTGGAGGCAGTATTAAAGATATTACAAGAATAGCTGATATAAATAACGAATTATGGAGTGAGCTTATTGTTGAAAATAAAAATAATATATTAAATGAAATGAAAAACTTCATTAATGATATAAATAATATATATGATATAATAAAAAATGAAGAAACTGAACAACTTAAATTATTATTTAAAAAAAGCTGCCATCGAAGAAAAGAGATGATTACATGAAAATAATAAATTTAAACTTGGGATTGAAAAGCTATGATATAATAATTCAAAAGGGATTGATAAATAATATTGGAAGTGAAATAAGCAAGTTTTATTATAACAAAAAAATTACAGTTATAACTGATATCAATGTTCATAAATTCTATGAAAACAAAATCAAAAAATCCTTAGAACAATATAATTACGATGTAAATTTTATTATAGTAAGCCCCGGTGAAAAAAGTAAATCAATTGAAGTATTGACTGATGTCTATAGAAAACTAATCAAATTTGGAATGACAAGAAGTGATTTAATAATTGCATTTGGAGGAGGAGTTATTGGAGATTTAGCTGGATTTGCAGCATCAACATATTTAAGGGGCGTTAACTACATACAAATACCTTCATCATTGCTTGCACAAATTGATTCAAGTATAGGAGGAAAAGTAGCCGTAAATTTAGAACAAGGGAAAAATTTAATAGGAAGCTTTTATCAACCATATAGAGTATTTATTGACCCTGATGTTTTAAATACACTTCCTGATAAATATATAAAAGACGGATTAGGTGAAGTAATAAAATATGCATGTATTAAAGATTCAAACCTTTTCGAGGTGTTAATGAACATAAAATCAAAAGATCAATTATTTGATAATATTGAATATATCATTGAAACTTGCTGTAATATTAAAAAAAGTATAGTTGAAATAGATGAACGTGATACAGGAGAAAGAATGATCCTTAACTTTGGACACACATTAGGTCATGCAATTGAAAAATACTATAATTATGAATATTCCCATGGTATAGCTGTGTCAAAAGGAATGTATTATATTACGAAAAAAAGCGAAGAATTTAGTATTACAGAACCTGGTACAGCAGAAAAAATAAAAAAAATTCTTATTAACTTTAATATTGATTATGAACTACCAAAATTAGATATAAATACAATAACAGATACAATTAAATTAGATAAAAAAAATATTTCAAATAAAATCAACTTAATATTGATTAAAAAAATAGGTGAAGCATTTATTGAAAGTATACCTATAGATCAAATAAATAAATATTTTGGAGAAATTATATGAACAGTATGTTAATAAAGCCATCAATATTAAAAGGTACAATTACTCCCCCTCCTTCAAAAAGTTTAAGTCACAGAGCTATAATATGTGCCTCTCTCTGCAATGATGGGCAAGAAAGCTGTATAGATAATGTAATTTTATCCGATGATATTGAAGCAACTATATATGGTATGAAACAGCTTGGGGCAAAAATAGAAATGATCCAGAATGGAAATAACATCTATAGCCTTCATATTAAAGGAAACAATAATCAAATAATTAAAAATGCTAATATAAATTGTAGAGAATCAGGGTCAACATTGAGATTCTTAATTCCCATTGCTTTAATTTTATCTGAAACCTCAACCTTCATAGGTCAAGGCAAGCTGACCGAGAGACCTTTGGATATTTATTATAAAATATTTGATCAATACAATATTAAATATAAAAATACCAATGGTAAATTACCATTATATATTCATGGTAATCTTCAAGATGGAATATATGAACTATCAGGCAAAGTAAGCTCACAATTCATTTCAGGACTATTATTTGCACTCCCACTTTTACATAAAGATTCTGTTATAAAAATAACCGACAAATTGGAATCAATAGGTTATGTCGATTTAACTCTTGATATTTTAAAGAAATTTAATGTTATTATTGATAATTATAATTACAAAGAATTTATAATCCATGAAAATTCGCAATATAATTCAATAAACTACACTGTTGAATCTGATTTTTCTCAAGCAGCCTTTTTCTTGACAGCAAAGCAAATTGGAAACAATATAAATTGTGTTGGTTTAAATAATAATTCCCTCCAAGGAGATAAAGAAATCATACATATAATAGAAAAATTTAATTCTTTAAAAGATGATGAAATATTAATTGATGCATCACAAATACCTGATTTAGTGCCTATTTTAACAGTGCTTGGAGCATTAAAAAACAATATTACCACTAAAATCATAAATGCAGAGAGATTAAGAATAAAAGAGTCTGACAGATTAAAAGCAATTGCAACTGAAATGAACAAACTTGGCGCAAATATTATAGAATTAGAAGATGGACTTTTAATAAAAGGACAGAGTACGTTAAAAGGGAATGCAAAGGTAAACAGTTGGAATGATCATCGCATTGCAATGTCTCTTGCTATTGCAGCAACAAAATGCCAAGAAGAAATAATTTTAGAAAACTATACAGCAGTAAATAAATCTTATCCACAATTTTGGGATGATTATAAATCTTTGGGAGGTGCGATCATTGAGCTCAATTTGGGGAAATAAACTAAAGTTAAGTTTATTTGGAGAATCACATGGTGAGGCAATTGGTGTTGTAATTAATGATTTACCATCAGGTGTTAAATTAGATTTAGAATACATAAACGAACAAATGAATAGACGAAAACCAGGAACCCATAAAACAAGTACTTCACGAAAAGAAAGTGATGAGTATAACATAGTAAGCGGCTTTTTTAACGGCAAAACCACTGGGTCACCTTTATGTGCAATTATATATAATGAAAATACAAAATCCAAAGATTATAACAAGCTAAAAGATAATATGCGCCCTGGACACAGCGATTATCCCGCATTTATTAAATATAGTGGTTTTAATGATTATAGAGGAGGAGGTCACTTTTCTGGTAGAATTACAGCTCCCTTGCTTTTTGCTGGAGCAATAGCAATGCAAATCCTTGAAAGTAAAAATATTTATATTGGAAGCCGTATAAAAAGTATATTTAATATTGAAGATAACAATATGCCTGAATTAAATAAAAACTTCCTGAATAATTTAAAAGCTATGGATTTCCCTGTTATTACACCTAAAAAATGTTCTGAAATGGAAGAAATTATACTAGAAGCAAAGGAAAAAGGCAATTCCGTAGGAGGTATAGTTGAAACATACATAATAAATGTAAATGCAGGATACGGTGAACCTTTTTTTGAATCTGTTGAAAGCAGATTAGCTCATATGATATTTTCAATTCCAGCTGTTAAAGGTATTGAATTTGGGTTAGGTTTTGATATAACAAAAATGTATGGTTCAAATGCTAATGATCAATATGTTGTACAAGACAAAAATATTTATACAAAAACAAATAATAATGGAGGAATACTAGGTGGTATCACTAATGGTATGCCCATAATTTTCAGAACCGCAATAAAACCTACACCATCTATTTTTCTTGAACAACAAACTATAAATATTAAGGAAATGAAAAATGTAAATATGCAAATTGAAGGGCGCCATGATCCATGTATAGTTCCAAGAGCATTACCAGTTATTGAAGGAGCAACTGCATTGGTAATACTTGACATGATACTTGAAAGGGAAGGTGAATTATGGAAAATATAATAGATTTAAATTCATTAAGAGAGAAAATTGATTTAGTAGATAAAGAACTAGTAGAACTTATTGAGAAAAGATTTAATTTAGTTTTACAAGTTGGAAATTATAAAATGGCAAATAATATACCCGTATTGGACGAAAACAGAGAAGAATTAATATTATCAAAATGTAGAAAATACCTTACAAATAAAAACTATGAACCATACTTAGACAAATTGTATATGGAGATAATGAATATAAGTAAAGATATGCAGAAAAATTATAATAAACTAGATTGAGGTAAAAATGGAAAAATTATTTGGACTAATAGGTGAAAAGCTTGGACATACTTATTCACCTATGATACATAATAAAATACTATCACATATAAATATAATAGGACATTATGGATTGTTTCAAGTTAAAAGAGAAAACTTAAAATATGTAATACAAGGATTAAAAGCCCTTGGATATGACGGAGTAAATGTTACCATACCATACAAAACAGAAATAATGAAATATTTAGACTTTATCAGCCCTGAAGCTAAAAGAATCGGAGCGGTAAATGTTATCAAAATTGACAACGAAGGTATAGCAACAGGATATAATTCAGATTATTTTGGCTTTGGAATGAGTTTAAACAATGCTAATATAAATATTCACAGAGAAAAAGCAGTAATACTAGGAACAGGCGGTGCTTCAAAAGCAATAGTCCAATATCTTAAAGATAATAAAGTTAGAGAAATAATAATCGTTACTAGAAATATTTCTTCAGCAAAGGAAAAATATACTGAAGAAAAAATAATTACATATGAAGATTTAAAAAATATTAAAGACAGCTCCCTAATAATTAATACAACCCCTGTTGGCATGTATCCCAATATAGACAATAGTCCTATAAATATAAAAATTCTAAGTAATTTTTTTATTGCAGTAGATTTAATTTATAATCCTTTTCAAACCTTATTTTTGAAAAATGCTCAAGAAGCAGGGTTGAAAACATTAAACGGAATGTATATGCTTGTCGCCCAAGCTGTAAAATCACAGGAGATTTGGAATAACATAACAATATCCCCTCACATAATTAATGAAGTAGAGAAATTGTTTTATAAGTAAATTTTATACAGTTATAATCCTGTAAACCTGTCATCCTGAACGATAGTGAAGAATTTCCTATGACATGGTAGTTACAGTTACTTATAACAATGTGGCAAAAGATATATTTGTCACAACTAAACTTATTGACAATATTTGTTAATCAAATTATAATTATTTTAAACTCAAAAGTTTTAAAAGAAAGGAGAAAATACTATGGCTTTTTTAGATAAGTTAGGTAAAACAATTGGCAACGCAGCAGGTACAGCAACAGAGAAAGCAAAAGATTTTGCAGAAACAACTAAGCTTAATTCCGCTATTTCTGCTGAAGAAAAACAAATTACTCAATATCTTCTAGAAATAGGAAAATTCGTATTTGAACAGGAAAAAGATAATCCTGACAGTCCAGTATCAGAGCTATGCAGTAAAATTTTATCCTCTCAACAAACAATAGAAGACTTAAAAAGAAAGATTTTTGAGATTAAGAAGGATTAATTAATGATATACTGTGAAAAAGGTTCTGTTTAAGTGATACAATCATTTAGATAGAACCATTTTCATTTAAATATATACTAATAAATATATGATTTAAGAACTTAATATTGAATTAGGAGAAATTGACATGATTGGAGTATTAGTTAACACAGTAGCTGTTATTATAGGAAGCATTATTGGACTTATTTTTAAGAAAGGAATACCGGACAAATATATAGATGGAGTTATGCTTGGCATTGGTTTATGCACGGTTTATATTGGAATATCAGGAGCTCTAAAGGGAGAAAATACATTAATACTTATATTTTCCATAGTAATTGGTTCTTTAATAGGAACATTTTTAGATATAGATATGAGATTAAATTCCATAGGAAAATGGATTGAATCAAGATTTAATACATCTTCAAATAATCACTCATCAGTAGCTGCTGGATTTGTAACGGCAAGTCTTTTGTTTTGTATTGGTGCTATGACAATAGTAGGCTCATTAAATGCAGGACTGGTAGGAGACAATGAAATGCTTTTTACTAAATCATTGTTAGATTTTATATCATCTATAATGCTAACTGTAAGCCTTGGTATTGGAGTTTTATTTTCAGCAGCCTTTGTTTTTGTTTTTCAAAGCTCAATTGTATTATTAGCTCAATATTTACAGCCTGTTTTAACAGAAGGTTCAATAGCAGAAATTACATGCGCAGGTTCTATAATAATAATCGCATTAGGGTTAAATATTATTGGCTTTACTAAAATTAAAGTAGCTAATTATCTTCCTGCAATAATTATAGCACCAATTATTTCCTATATACTAACAATCCTTTAAACCATGGTGTGTTGCATGTTATAAGCCCGAAGGATCTCAAATTTCAACAATATGAGATCCTTCAATGAGCTTCAGGATAACATTAATTACAGGTTTTTTCCCATGTTTCTAGCCATTAATTGATATTCAGTATTTTCAACATCTTTTTGTGTATTGGCACCAGTAGCGAGAACCATATCTCCTTCTTTCCAACCTAAATAACGACATATTGATTTTATATGTACTTTTATAGCATCCATTGCCCAATCATCAATATCATTACCAGCTGCAATTAAATAGAGTTTTTTAGACCTTTCTCTCAAAACAGTATTCAATGCAAAAAATCTATCAATAACAGCCTTAAGCTGTGATGTCATCCCAAAATAATAAAGAGGTGTAACTAATACTACTGCATCAGCAGATAATAGATGTGGATATATTTGCATCATATCATCATCATAAATACAATTTCCATCATTTTCTCTACAATGATAACATCCAATACATGAATGAATATTTAATTTTGCTGTATTAAATGGAACAATTTTATGACCAGCATCAATAGCACCTAAGCAAAATTCATCAGCAAGAAAAGCTGTAGTTCCATGAGGATGTGGACTACCTGTTAAAACTAGTACCTTCATATTTGCCCCCTAGATTAATTATTTGTAAAATTCCTTTAATATTATAACATAAAATTTATACTTTCTCAACAACTTTCCGCCCCGAAAGATCTCACAAGTATACATCCATAAATTATTTAAATTGTTTGTCATGTCTATGATAATAATATGTGTTTTCATGTTTTTATTGATAAATAATACTAAATGAATTATAATAACATAATACGATGAGGAGTTGAATAATACTTATTATGAAAAAAAAAGATTTTATTTTAACACTTTTAGTTGTAATAATATGGGGAGCAAATTTCACAGTAATTAAACTTGGAGTAAAAGGTGTACCTTCAATGCTTTTAATATCCTTAAGATATTTATTCACCGCCTTTCCAGGTATATTTTTTATTAAAAAACCCAATATAGAATTTAAATATTTCATAATATACAGTTTAAATGTTGGTGTTTTACAATTTGCTTGTTTATTTTATGCATTACAAATAGGTATGCCCGCAGGTCTGTCATCAATAATAGTACAAATGCAAGCCTTTATATCTCCAATTTTTGCCTATGTTATTTTGAAAGAAAAAATTACAATAAAGCAAATAACAGGAATTATAATAGCAACTATCGGACTTTTTGTTGTAGGTCTGACATCTCACACTAATAGTTTTTCAAACATCCCTGTTATAGCTCTAATACTAACAATATTAGCTCCTGTTTTTTGGTCTGCTTCAAATATTGTAGCTAGAATTTCTTCAGAAAAAGCTGCTGAAAAAGGAGAAAAACTTGACATGTTCAGTTTAGTCGTATGGTCAGGACTAGTGCCTCCCATACCAATGCTAATTCTATCAATTATTATTGACAAACCTCAAGCAATAATTAATGCAATAACTAATTTAACCCCAATTTCAATTTTTACCATTCTATACTTATCTTTTGGAGCAACCTTATTTGGATATGGCTTTTGGAGTATTTTAATTTCGAAATATCCAATGAGTAAAATATCACCACTGTCATTAATGGTACCTATAACAGGATTATTGACTGCAAGAATTGTTTTAAAAGAACAACTTTCATCAATGCAATGGCTTGGAATTTCTATAATTCTAATAGGTTTGGTAATTACCAATATTGACTTTAAATTTATTATAAATAAATTTAAAGTCACCGAAACTTAAAAGCCCCCCTGAATTAATATAAAAAGACAAAAGATATTAAGCAAAATACAAACATCTTTTGTCTTTTTTCTAACTTAATTACCAAGTTTTAACTAGTAAACTCTTAAACATTTATTGCAAGACCTCTGCTAAACCAGCTGTTAGAATAGTATATAACTGCTCCTTTTAACCTGTCAGTAAGTTTTGTTTTGTAAATAATTTTGATTCCTTCTGATTCTTCAACTACATCGTCTTCGTATTTAAACTCATCCAGAGTTAATATAAATCTTGGGCCAGCTCATCCCCCTCCGCCAAAATTAATTCTTAACATTACATTTTCTGGAGTTTTTGATCTTTGCTTAATCCTGTTGAATTCATCAATCGCTTCTTTAGTAACACTTATTAAATTAGTCAATTTTGTCCTCCCTATTTTTTATATAGTTTATAGTTTTCTATATCATTTTATCATTTATTGATTATGCAAGCATTCCAAGTATTGCTTTCTTAGGTCTTGCACCAACCATAGTTTTTATTAATTTTCCATCCTTCATAACAGCTAATGTAGGAATGCTCATTACACTAAAAGCAGATGCCAATTCAGGCTGCTCATCTATATTAACTTTCCCTACTTTTATATCTGCAACTTCTCCAGCTATTTCATCAACAATAGGTGATACCATCCTACAAGGTCCGCACCATGGAGCCCAAAAATCTAACAATACTGGTTTATTTGAATTTAAAACTTCCTCTTTGAAATTTTCCTTGGTTATTTTTACTGTACTCATATTAATTTCTCCCTTCAATTATATATTATGGTATAATAATATCATAATTAAAATATTCTTCTGTGATTTAATCACATAATAGAATTAAATATGATATAATTAAATTAAAAGTTTAATTAGAGGTATTATATGATTAATAAAAATGAAAACTTCATTATTGAAATACTAACATTTTGGGATAAATTAAATAGAGAACAGCAAGAGTTAATATTAAATAACGCGATCTATAAACCATATAAAAAAGGTGAAAATATCCATGGTATTAACAATGAATGTGCTGGTATCCTTCTTATAAAAAGCGGAGAATTAAGAATTTACATATTATCTGAAGATGGTAGGGAAATTACCCTATATAGACTTGACGAAGGCGAAACATGTGTTTTGTCAGCATCATGCATTTTGAAAAATATAACATTTGATGTTTTTATAGATGCTGAAAAGGACTGCGAAGTTATTCTGATTAATCCAGCAATTTTTCAAAAAATATGTGATGAGAATATTTACGCCGAAAATTTCTCCTACAAAAAAACAATGGAAAGATTTTCAGATGTTATGTGGGCAATGCAACAAATACTTTTTATGAGTTTTGATAAAAGACTTGCAATTTTTCTTTTGGATGAAGCATCTAAAAGTGGAAATGATTCAATACCATTGACTCACGAACAGATAGCAAAATACGTAGGTTCTGCTAGAGAAGTTGTCTCTCGAATGCTGAAATACTTTGAAACCGAAGGAATAGTTCAACTCTACCGAGGCGGATTAAAAATTGTTGATAAAAAGAAATTGAAAAACTTAATATAATTTAAACTAATAAATAAATTTTCTGTATGTATTCCATAGCCCTCTTTAACATGCAGATGGGCATTTTCTATTTTGTACTTTTCAGTATATTAAATGGCTTCGTATATTATTGTACAAAAATTAAAATAGAGAGGGAACTTTCTGCTATAAGATGTTTTTCGTAGTTATTACAATGTTGAGCCAGTTTTAACAACAAAGGCGTATTCACATTCATTTTCACACCATGATGCAATCATTCTAAAGCCTCTTATGCTTTTTTTATCTGGTGCATAATAAGAACTTAAAGCATAAGCAAAATGGTACTCAATTTCAAATTGACATTTACCATTAGTTAATTTAACAGGAATGTTTTTTATTTCTTTATCAGTGTAAATAGGTCTCCCTGTTTCATCTATTAAGATATCTGAAACATAAAATTCATTTGGGGGATTGCTTTCAAAAACAATTTCAACAATACTGCCATTCTCGAAATATGGAATATCACTTTCTGGTAGTTCCTTTAATATTGTTACAAAAGTGCTCTCCCTGTCATATTCCGACCTATTCCACTGATTCTTTGCAAAAACATAGTCTATTTTTTCATCTTTAATGGTTATTGTAATTTCAGGTGGCTCATTTGGTGAATTAGAAAGTAAACATCCCACTAGAAAAAAACTTATTACTATACATATAAATAAAAGCATGCATTTTCTCATACCACTACCTCCTTTTAATTTTTATTTATTAAAAATTAAGACGTTTTTCATAAAATTCAGCACTGTTCATTATCCTGTACATAATAATATAGGTTTGCTCCCTTGTTATATTAGTTTTAAGAGAGAATTTTATCAATGAAATAAGCGTACCATCCTTTCTTCACAATCATATATTTATCTGTAGCATGATAATCTATATAAGAAACGTTAACCCCTTACAAAAATTTTTAATCATATTCCCCTCCCAATTTATACATTTGAATGCAAACCATTTCATTTATTATAGCATATCAAATTAAATATTTATAGTTCAAAATTTCTCATCAATTAAAATAGCTTTCTACGATTATTAATTTCTAAAGAAAGCTTTAGTATATGGACAGTAGTGGGAATCTAATTAAAATATAGTAATTCATTTCCTTCTCTGTCTATTAAAATTAATTTTTCACCTCTTGAGACGCAGGCAACCTCATCCATAAAACATGGTGGGTTTGCAGTAATGTTATTGGAATATGCCAATCCTGTATATTCAAGAGGTATTGCTACTTCAAAGCTTGAATCAAGAAAACCTAATTTGCCATCTTTCATAACTTGCAATAAACCATATTGAAATTCATAGTAGTATCCTAGCATATCATATCCTTCAGGTGTTAATACTTCGCCTTCCAATGTAACGCCAATAGCATATAATTTATCATCTACTTTAAATATAGCATATGGAGAATGATAAATATAATCATAATCTGAAGGAAGATCCATTAC
The DNA here is from genome assembly GCA_028709465.1 of Tissierellia bacterium. Classification (GTDB taxonomy): domain Bacteria; phylum Bacillota; class Clostridia; order Tissierellales; family Sedimentibacteraceae; genus Sedimentibacter. Next base: position 20,498 of record JAQVWY010000013.1, read on the forward strand.
ATCTCTTTCTGGATAATTATCGTATATAAATGGTACAACTGGACCTGGTTCTACTTTTTCGTAAGAATAATGTTCCTGACCTTCTGGCCATACTCTTTTCAAATATGGGAAATTTACATAACCCCATTTGCCATCTTTTTTAGCGAGCATTGGATAATTAGGATTTAAATCATATTTACTGCTGTTTTCCCTATATACTTCACTTTTCATGCTTTCATATTCTAATGGAATTGCAACTTCTCCACTTGAATATATTACTCCGTATTTTCCATTTTTAGAAACAATGGCTACACCGTTAGAAAAACCTGTTGCAGTGGAATATTGAGGCTCAATAACAAACTTACCTGTTGTATCAATATATCCATATAAATACTTTCTTCCTATTTTAGCTAATCCTTCTTGAAATTCAAATATTTCATCCTGATAATCCAGATATATTTCAAATACTTCATTTCCCTTTCTATCATAAAACACAAAGGTTCTATCATCACTTGCCTGTTTTTGCATCATAGCAAATCCTTCTGCAAATAAAGTATTTCGCAAGGATTGAGGATGCTTAGCAGGAATAATTACTTGATTATATATATTTTTAAATCCGAACAGACCATTTTCTTTATATTGATATAATCCTTCCTGTATACGGCTTCTAAAACAATTTACTTTTAGAATTTCCTTTGTGTCCACATTTACTATAATTGTTAATTCTTCATTATCACTGGATATTTTTATTGCTCTTTGATTATTTCCTAATGTTGTTCTATAATAGCCAAATGGTCCTTCCCCTATATTATCAATATCATAGTAATATCTACCTTTTTCTTCAAATAATACCTTGCCGTTGTTTAAATCAACACATTGAATAAAATCATCGGTACGAAGCAATAATACATCATCAATTTTTTCTATGTTTTTATATTCAATTAATGGCTTAGAATTTGGAATATTAATATTATTAACAATACTTAAATCGTTTAATGAACTAACTTCATTACCCTTTTTATCAATATAAAACCATCTGCCATCTACACAAATTTTAGCGACTCCATATTTATATTGACTTAATGAAGTAACCTTTGTTATAATTTCTGAATCAGCAGTATTATTAATAAAAATATTTTTTGGTTTTACAACAGTATTTGAATTTTCATTTTCATTTACTAAATAAACATTATTTTCAATTTCATCATAATATGCAATTCTATTTGAATCTGTTGATATAATTTGCATAGTTTTAGGTGTTTTTAATATTTCTTTGCCTTCTTTATTATAAATAATAGTTCTATAGCTATTTGGAACAGCCGCTTTAAATTTAAGCACTACATATTCACCAGTTCTGTTAATAGAATAACATTCTTCTCCTGAATTAAGAGGTTCTTTAATACCTTCTTTGTATATCTTGTCATCATAGCTGTTTTGGTAATATACATGGCCATTTATAACCTCAAAGCTTTCATTACCAGATGTGTAAAAATTATAAACAGGTCCATTACTAATAGTCTTAACTATATCATCGCTTACTTTAAATCCATAAAGCTTATTATCATTGCTAATAAAATAAATGCTGCCATCTCTGTACTTAAATGCGCTTGTAGGTTTTTCGCTGACTAAAGTTATCTCATTAGTAGTTTTGTTTAACTTATAAATTCTGCTTAAATCATTTTCTACATTTTCCCTAAAGGCTATTAAATAATCAAAATTTTCTGTTTTATATCGGGGCATTCTAAAACCACGAGAATTTTCTGTTGAAGACCAATCAAGGGCATATCCGTTGAAAAACACCGGACTAGGTGCAACCCCAATTCCTACAGAAACAGGCTCTGAAACTGTATCGTCTGAATTTATTTTCACTTCATAGGAAGAACCCATACTTGCTCCACCTATATGATAAGTAAGATAAATTTTACCATCTCTATTTTCAAAATAAGGATATGCATATGTTCCTTCTGGGAAATAAACATCATTTAAAGGCAAGTCATATATTTTCTTGTAGTTTTGTAAATTGTCTAAGGTCGCCTTATATATTGCTCCTTTATTACCTGCATAATATATATAATCTCCAAAAAGTATAAATTCCCCTCCATAATAATAAATCTTATCCTCTGGTTTGTGCTCACTAACATAATAATCATGAAGATTCAATACTTTAGGAACAAGATTTTGAGAATTTATAACAAGACCATTGACACTATCGAAATGATAATCCCAACCAAATTCATCCACCCCAAACTTCCAAGTCAAAGGAAAATATGTTACATCTCTAAATACTAACAAAGGATATACTTCCTTTTGATTGCTTATTACTTTACCGTTAATTTTAATGTTAAATGATGGTACAGATGCATAATTATTGTTATGATTTTTCGTTTTTGTTATATAATCACTATATGGGTAGCTAACATTAGTTTTGACGATTTCAAGTCCGCTTTTATTATTCCATTTAGTTTCTAATCCTAAATATCTGCATCCTGCGTAAGTCATTGGAAAATAGGTTATATCCTTATAAATTATAAGTGGATATTCACTGTATTCATTGTTTATTACTTCTCCATTAATAGTTACTTTAAATGATGGTAATTTTACTCTTACGTTTGTTTGAGCATAAACATTATTATAAGAAAATAATATGATAAATGATGTTAGGATTGTTAAAATATAAACAACTTTTTTCCTCATTCTTGTTGCTACCTCCTAATATAATAATAAATAATTTTTGTGGACTTTATTTCAAAGAAACTCACAAAGTTCAAAAATCCTTCTCATATTTTAAGCTCCGTCTCCAAAGTAGAGATGTAGACGTTCTAATTTGTTTTTTTCCGTCTATATTTGACAAACATAAAGTTTAAAATAATTACAATTAATATTACAATAAATCCAATTGCTATTGATGTGAAATATCCAAAGGTTCTGTTTAAATATCCTTTGACCCTGTCTGATAATGTTACTTTTTCTTTGGAATAAAGGGTGAAGAAAAAGTCTTCTTCTGGCAATTCTTCTAAATAAGCTTTATATACATTATTATCATCTTTCTTTAATTCAACGCTACTATTGATTATATAAGGTGCTTCTTTTGGAGTTATTATTTTAATATTTAAATTATTAAAGTCCTTCCAATTTCTTGCTGGGTTTAATATATATTCGTATGTAAATTGAGGTTCTACTGTTTTTCTTCTATCCATCGTTCCATTTGTTTTGTAACTTACACTTACTTCTTTATTAGAATTTTTAGGAAATTCCACAGTATATACTAATGTAATTATACGAATTGACCAAGTTTGAGATCGTATATCTTCTTCTGTACAAATCCCTAAATTCTTATCTAAATATTTATCCAAAGATTCTGCATAGAGATTATAAAGTTGAACCTCTGACATGTGGCTGTTTGTCACGTTCTCATTACTATCATATTCTTTTAAATAATAATTTGCAAGTTCTTTTAAATACGTATCTATATCAATATCTTCTATTATTATTTCATATTCAAATTTATCTGTTTCTTCTTCAAGACTTCCATTTGTATAACCTTTAATATCAAAATTAATATCTTCACCCAATACGTAGATTTCTAATGGCTCATCTAATGGTTCATCTTTTCTAATATGAGAAGCAATTCTAATATTGTTATCATCATCACGCTCAAAACGATTGAATCCATTTAGAATAATTTTTGTTTTTTCACTATTAAAGTCAAAACTTAAAGCAAAATTAATATTGTCATCAATAGAAGATACATTAAATTTATAAAGCTTACCTAAATCATTTTCTTTAAAATTATTGGCTAAATATTTCTTTTTCCCAATGGACTGTAATATATTATCAATATTATAATCCGTATTTTTAGGTTCTTGGAAAGGATATCCTGATTCCTGCACAACATCTCCTAAATATACATTGTATGGAATAACTTCATCATCAGCAGTAATTTTTATATCATCTAGTGATAATTCGCTAAATCTTTCAATAAAAGGGAATGCCATTTTCACAGAAATAATTTCATCCGACGTATTTTTCATTTCATAAACTGCCTCTACTTTAGCGCTAGGAGAATATGAATTTTCATAATCCATAGTAAAATCAAACAATAGATTTTCTTTTAACACTTCAATAGGCGTATTTTTATCTACTGCCATAATACCTGTCGAAGGATAATCAGTCCAATATGTTGGTGCTGAATTAGCGTATACAATTGTGTTAAACAATAAAATACAAATCATGATTAATATAATTTTTAAATATTTCTTCAAAAAATCACTCCTTCTACATTTTAGACGTAAATAAATAGATATTTTGTTCCATTATGTAAAAAAAATATTTATATCATTATTATGAATAACTATAATAATTTTGTTATCCTGAGCGATAGTGAAGGATCTCATTGTTTGAAGCGGAGATTCTTCTGTCTACGCCTTCAGAATGACAGGTTGTTACTGTTATTCATAGGAATGACAGAATAAAAAAGGACGGTTCCTATAAAGAATCGCCATATAATTCGAAAATCATTATTTTTTGTTGGAAAGAATTAAACCAATACATAATCCAAGTAGCATTGGTATTACCCAACCCATTCCTAAATCAAAGAATGGTAAGTTATTATTATAAAATTCTATAATTTTTTGGATAAATTCTTGGTTTTTTATGCTATCAGGCATTGCATTAAGTCCATCAACTATACTTACTAATAAAGTACATAATGTAGTTGATAAATATATAATTTTCTTATTTTCAATAAATGAAGATAACAAACCTAGTATTATTAATGCAATTGCAAGTGGATATAAAAACATTAGTACAGGAATTGATAAAGCAATAATTTGTGTTAATCCTATATTAGCAATTAAACATGCTATTATAGTAAAAATTATTACATATAATTTATAATTCAAAAAATTTGGAAACATGTTGTGAAATGTTTCTGAACATGCTGTAATAAGGCCTATCGCTGTTTTCAAACAAGCAACAGTTACAATTAAAGCTAATAAAATACTACCAAAGCTCCCAAAGTAATAATTTGCAATTTGAGCAAGAGCAATCCCACCATTTGCTGAAACATCAAATTTTGCCACACTTGTTGCACCAAGATAAGATAAACTGCTATAAATAAGTCCCATTAATACAATACTAATAAATCCTGCTTTAATAGTATATTTTGCAATGTATTTTGGCTCTGTAATGCCTAAATCTTTAATTGTTTGAACTACAATAATTCCAAAAGCAAGTGATGCAAGTGCATCCATAGTATTATATCCTTCAGTAAATCCTTTGAAAAATGGTGTTGTTTCATATGAAGCATGTACTAATGAATCAGAAATATTGCCCATAGGATGTATTGTACCTGCTACTACTAAAAACGCCAAGAATATTAAAAATAATGGATTTAATATTTTACCCACCCAAACTAATATTTTATTTGGTCTTAAAGAAAAGAATAATGCTGCCGTAAAAAATAATATTGTAAACAATAATAGACCAAAAGAAACATACTCTTCAGGTATATATGGAGCAAATCCTATTTCAAAAGATACAGTGCCTGTACGTGGCAAGGCGAAAAAAGGACCAATTGTAAAATAAAGTAGTATAGTCATAATATATCCGTAAATTGGATGTACTCTACTAGCTAAATCAAACAAACCATTACTTTTTGAAACACCTATGGCCATAACTCCTAAAAATGGCAGACCAATTGCAGTTGTTAAAAATCCTATGGATGCTAAAAATACATTACTTCCTGCCTGTTGACCCATGTGTACTGGAAAAATTAAATTTCCTGCTCCAAAAAATAAACCAAACAACATGGATCCAATAATAATATTTGATGTTAATGATAAACGCTTTTCCATTTCTTATCTCCACTATAAAATTATTAAAAACTGTCTATGATTTTAACACAAAAAGATATTAAAATCAATAAAAAGGACGGTTCCTATTAAAGAATCGTCCTTAAAATTTGAATAGTCTGCTTAAACTAATTCAATTATTACCATTTCTGCTCCATCGCCTCTACGAGGTCCAACTTTAAGAATTCTAGTGTATCCACCGTTTCTATCTTTATATTTAGGAGCAACTTCTTCAAATAGCTTAAATACAACATCTTTGTCATATATAAAAGCTAATGCTTGACGCCTTGCATGTAGGTCTCCTCTTTTGCCAAGAGTAATCATTCTTTCTGCAACTCTTCTTAACTCTTTAGCTCTAGCTACTGTTGTAACAATTTTGCCATGAGTTAAAAGACTAGCAGTCATATTTCGAAGCATTGATACTCTATGGTCAGTCTTGAAACCAAGCTTTCTGTGATTAGCCATGCTTAGTCCTCCTTACTAATTATCATTTTTTCTAAGAGATAATCCTAATTCTTCAAGTTTTTTCTGAACTTCATCTAAAGATTTTTTACCGAGATTTCTAACTTTCATCATGTCTTCTTCAGTTTTATAAGTAAGTTCCTCTACGGTATTGATACCAGCTCTCTTTAAACAATTGTAAGATCTAACTGATAAATCAAGTTCCTCTATAGTCATTTCAAGTACTTTTTCTTTTTCATCTTCTTCTTTTTCAACCATTATTTCCACATCACTTACATGGTCTGTTAATGATATGAATAAGTTAAGATGTTCATTTAATATTTTAGCTCCCAGTGAAACTGCTTCTTCAGGTTCAATAGTCCCATTTGTCCAGATCTCTAATGTCAATTTGTCGAAATCAGTTCTATTGCCAACTCTAGTATCTTCTACAGTAAAGTTAGCCTTTTTTACTGGTGTATATATTGAATCAATAGGTATTACACCAATGGCCTGACTATCTTTCTTATTTCTTTCTGCAATTACATATCCTCTACCTTGTTCCATTTCCATCTCAATAATGAGTTCTGAGCCTTCTTCTAAAGTAGCTATATGCAAATCTTCATTGACAATTTCTACATCCCCACCTGTTATTATGTCTCCTGCTGTCACATTTTTTGGCCCTTTTGCATCTATTAAAAGTTGCACTGGTCCTGGTACATTCATTTTAGCAGCAAGATTTTTAATGTTAAGAATTATTTCTGTTACATCTTCTCTAACACCTGGTATTGTAGAGAATTCATGTAACACGCCCTGAATATTAATAGATGTAACGGCTGCTCCTGGCAAAGATGAAAGAAGTATTCTTCTTAATGAATTGCCAAGAGTGGTGCCATAACCTCTTTCCAGTGGTTCAACTACTATTTTTCCATAGGTATTTTCATCATTCTTTTCGATTAATGTAATATTAGGCTTTTCAATTTCTATCATCCCAAACCCTCCTAAGTTGAATTTTTTTGCCGAGGGTAAAAATTCTTAATTACTTAGAGTACAACTCGACAATTAGATGTTCTTCTATTGGTATTTCTATATCTTCCTTAACAGGTTCACCTATAATTCTTCCTGTGAAATTATCAGGGTCTACTTGTAACCACTGTGGTGCAGTTTTCTTGTGATTTTCTATTAAACCTTTGAATTTTGCTGAGCTTTGGCTTTTTTCTTTCACTTGAATTTCATCACCGACTTTAAGAATCATAGATGGAATATCAGCCTTTTTACCGTTTATTGTAAAATGACCATGAACAACCAATTGTCTTGCTTCTGCTCTAGAAGTAGCGAAGCCTAATCTATAAATTACATTATCAAATCTCAACTCTAAAAGTCTCAATAAGTTATCACCTGATTTTCCGCTCATCTTATCAGCCATTTTATAATATTCTGAAAATTGACCTTCTAATACTCCGTAATACTTTCTTACTTTTTGTTTTTCTCTTAATTGAGTACCATAGTTTGAAAGTTTTTTGCTATTCTGTCCATGCTGTCCTGGAGCATAATTCCTTCTTCCAATCGCACATTTATCAGTATAACATCTATCACCTTTTAAAAATAATTTTAAACCTTCTCTTCTGCAAAGTCTACATACTGGTCCAGTATATCTTGCCATTTTTTCACCTCGTTTCTATTATAATTATACTCTTCTACGTTTAGGTGGTCTACAACCATTGTGTGGTATTGGAGTAACATCTTTTATTAAATTTACTTCAAGTCCGGCAGCTTGTAAAGATCTTATTGCAGCTTCTCTACCTGATCCCGGTCCCTTAACATATACTTCTACTGTTTTCAAGCCATGTTCCATAGCTCTTTTTGCAGCTTCTTCAGCAACCATGCTTGCTGCATATGGAGTAGATTTTCTTGAACCCTTGAAACCTAATTGTCCTGAACTTGCCCAAGAAATTGCATTTCCCTGCAAATCAGTAAGAGTTACAAGTGTATTGTTAAAGGTAGACTTAATATGTGCCTGGCCTTTTTCTATGTTTTTACGTTCTCTTTTTCTTACTCTAGTTGTTTTTTGTTGTTTTTTAGCTGCCACTTAAGTCCCTCCTTCTTATTTTTTAGATTTTTTTCCTGAAACTCTCTTAGGACCTTTTCTAGTTCTTGCATTATTTTTTGTATTTTGTCCTCTAACAGGCAATCCTCTTTTGTGTCTTAATCCTCTATAGCAGTTAATTTCTTTTAATCTTTTAATATTTAATGCTATTTCTCTTCTTAAGTCACCTTCAACAGGATGCTTATCTATTTCAGCTCTTAATTTTGATACTTCATCTTCTGTTAAATCTTTTACCCTAGTGTCAGGATTAACACCTGCACTTTTTAATATTTTATTTGAAGTTGGTCGGCCTATACCAAATATATAAGTTAAACCAATTTCTACTCTTTTATCTCTTGGTAAATCAACACCAGCAATTCTGGCCATTAAGCTTACACCTCCTACCTTAAGTAGTTACTTAATATAAATTTCATCACTTATTTTATTTACAAGATTATCCTTGTTTTTGTTTGTGTTTAGGATTTTCACAGATTACCATGACAATGCCTTTTCTTTTGATAATCTGGCATTTTTCACACATTTTTTTAACTGATGGTCTTACTTTCATTGTAATCCCTCCTTACTTTTTCCTCCAGGTAATTCTTCCTCTTGTTAAATCATATGGCGATAATTCAAGAGCCACCGTATCCCCTGGTAGAATCCTGATATAGTTCATTCTCAGTTTTCCAGAAATATGCGCTAAAATCTGGTGTCCATTTTGAAGCTCAACTCTGAACATTGCATTAGGAAGTGCTTCCAGGACTTTTCCTTCGACTTCGATTACATCTTTCTTGGACATTGATCACTCAACCTCCATTCGTCAGATACATTTTTTTGAAAAGGCTCTAATAGCTTTCTCACAAATGCATCATTTAGATTTTCGTTACATTGTAACATTTCAGCAAATTCTGTCAACACTGTATTATAAATAATTAAATGTTTAACTTTTTTTCTTTTCGGTGTATTTAGTTTTCTAATGTCTCCATCAACAACTAATACGTAAGCTTCATCTATTACTTGGTATATGGTAAAAATTTTACCTTTATCTCTTCCAGCCTTAGATTTAACTATTTGACCAATTTTTAAATCTATTGTTAATTCCATTTAATCACCCCTATAATACTGTTAATAGCATAGGCTCACCATCTGTTATCGCAACTGTATGTTCATAATGAGCCGATGGTTTACCGTCAACCGTCACTACAGTCCAATTATTTTCAAGTACTCTAACATTGTATGTTCCTGCATTTATCATAGGTTCAATTGCAAGCACCATTCCTTCTTGAAGACGAGGCCCTCTGCCTGGTTTCCCGAAGTTTGGAATTTGAGGCGATTCATGCATCTTTTTTCCTACTCCGTGACCGACATAATCTCTAACTACTGAAAATCCTGCTTTCTCAACATATTCTTGTATAGCATGTGATATATCTGAAAGTCTGTAAGATTCTTTAGCAAACTTAATACCTTCATAAAAGCTTTGTCTAGTTACTTCAACTAAACGCCTCTTTTCATCATCAACATTTCCCACAAAAAATGTTTTAGCTGAATCTCCAACATATCCTCCAAAAGTAGCTCCTATATCAACGCTTATGATATCACCTTCTTCTAGTTTCCTATTAGAAGGAAATCCATGCACCACTTCCTCATTGACAGAAGCACATATTGAATAAGGAAAACCGCTATATCCTTTAAAAGTTGGTATTGCATTTTGTGATCGTAAGAAATCTTCAACAATTTGGTCAAGTTCCTTTGTTGTTATGCCAGGTTTAATATGCTGTCTCACCAGTTCATGTGATGCAGCTACTAATCTCCCAGCTTCCCTCATTATTTCAATTTCTCTTTTTGTTTTGAGGATAATCATATTATCTGCTCCTCAAACTTGCAACAATGTCTCTGCTAACCTCATCTATTGGTTTTTCACCATCAATGTTTATTATAATACCTTTATTAGTATAATATTCTATTAAAGGTTCGGTTTGCTCCTGATAAACGCTTATTCTTTTAGATACTGTTTCTTCTGTATCATCTTTTCTTTGTAAGAGTTCACCACCACATTTGTCGCATATACCTTCTTTAGAAGAGGGGTTGAATTTTACATGATATGTTTGACCACAATCTTTACATACTCTTCTTCCAACAGCTCTTTCTATTAAAAGCTCTGCACTAACTACTATATTTATTACACAGTCAAGAGATTGATTCATGCTTTTTAAAGCATCCTCTAATGCATCTGCTTGAGCTATGGTTCTTGGGAACCCATCTAATAGGAATCCATTTTTACAGTCATCTTGTAATAATCTGTCTTTTACTAACTCAATTGTCAACTCATCTGGAACTAACAGTCCCTGATCCATATATTCTTTAGCTTTCTTGCCAAGAGTTGTTCCCTCTTTAATATTGCTTCTAAATATATCACCCGTTGAGATATGTGGTATAGAAAATTCATTTACAATTGTTTCTGCTTGTGTTCCTTTGCCAGCTCCCGGTGGTCCTAATAATATTGTTCTCATTTAAGTACCTCCATTTTTATTTCAAGAATCCTTTATAATGTCTCATTAACATTTGTGCCTCTATTTGTTTCATAGTTTCAAGAGCAACACCTGTTACGATCAACAGTGAAGTTCCACCAAAATTAATTTGAAGATTCGTGAAAGAAAATACTAATGTTGGTACTGTTGCTATTAATGCAAGTGCAAGTGCTCCTGCAATTGTAATTCTGTTTAATACTTTTGTTAAATATTCTGCGGTAGGTCTTCCTGGTCTTATTCCAGGTATGAAACCACCATTTTCCTTCAGTGTATTTGAGTATTCAAATGGATTGAACTGAACCGCTGTATAGAAATATGTGAAGAATATTATTAACAAAATATTTAATATTGTATAAATGTATACTCCAGGGCTTTGTGCAACTGAAAAATACTTTTGTACACCCGTTGTCATGTTTGGGAAGAAAAACGCCAATGTTTGTGGTATTGCAAGTAATGTAGATGAAAATATTACTGGCATTACTCCTGCCATCAACACTTTCATTGGAATATGAGTGCTTTGTCCACCATACATTTTTCTGCCTACAACTCTTTTTGCATACTGTACAGGTATTCTTCTTTCTCCTTGTTGAATAGCAATAACTCCGACAACTATTATGAAAGCAAATATTAAAAATAAAACTACTTCAATAATATTTACAGTCCCTGCCATCATTAATTTAATTGTGCTTCCAACGTCACGTGGATATCTAGAAACAATACCAGTGAAGATAATCAAAGATATACCATTTCCTATGCCTTTATCCGTAATTAGTTCTCCAAGCCACATTAAAAATGCTGTACCTGCAGTAAGAACTATAACAACTGTTGCTATAGATATAAAATCTTTTTGAATTATAGCAGAGTTAAAGAACCCAACGCTATAAGCCGTTGCTTGAATCAATGCTAGAATAACAGTAACATACCTAGTCCACTGAGCCATTTTTTTCTTACCATCTTCACGTTTAAATATTTCTTCAAGTTTTGGAATTGCAATTGCCAATAATTGAAGAATAATTGATGAAGTAATATATGGATATATATTCAACGCAAAAATTGTAAAATCTTTAAAGGCACCACCTGACATTAAATCAAAGAAATCAAGAAGTCCAGCTCCTGTGCTTCCAGATTCAAACATAGCTTTTATTACTTCTCTGTTTATTCCTGGAACAGGAACTACAGCACCAAGTCTATAAACTACTAACATTAAAAACGTAAATATAATTCTTTTTCTTAAATCAGGAATCTTCCAAGCATTCTTTAAGGTTTCAAACAACTTAAATCACCTCAACTTTTCCACCGGCAGCCTCAATCTTTTCAACCGCAGATTTACTAAATTTATGTGCTTTAACAGTCAATTTTTTAGTTATTTCTCCGTTACCTAAAATTTTAACGCCATCAAGTTGTTTTTTTAGTATTCCTTCTGATTTAAGAATTTCAGGAGTAACCTCTACACCATCTTCAAATTTATTTAAATCTTCAACATTCAATTCAGAATAAACTGTTCCAAATATATTTGTAAATCCTCTTTTTGGAAGTCTCCTGTAAAGAGGCATATTACCACCTTCAAAGCCTGGTCTAACTCCGCCGCCTGAACGAGACCCCTGTCCGTTCATACCTCTGCCGGCAGTTTTGCCTTGCCCTGTAGCAGTACCTCTTCCTAATCTTTTTCTCTTTTTAACACTACCAGGATTAGGTTTTAATTCATGAAGTTTCATCTGTAACACCTCCTTATAGTTTTTATTCTATTACCTCTACCATGAAGCTAACTTTCTCGATCATTCCTCTGATTTGAGGTGTATCTTCTTTTTCAACTACATGGCCTATTCTTCTTAAACCTAAAGCTTTAATATTTTTTACCTGATTAGGAGTTTTTGAAATTAAGCTTTTTGTTTGTTTAATTTTTATTGTTGCCATAATTTTCACCTCTTAACCTAAAATTTCTTCTACAGATTTCCCTCTGATTCTAGCAACTTCCTCAGGTTTCTTAAGGGATTTTAAGGCTTCAATTGTTGCATTAACAACATTTCTTGGATTGTTTGTTCCCAAACATTTAGTTCTAACGTCTCTAACTCCTGCAAGTTCTAATACTGCACGAACAGGACCACCAGCAATAACTCCAGTACCTTCTTTAGCTGGTTTTACAAGAACTCTACCTGCGCCATATCTGCCTATTATTTCATGTGTCACTGTAGTATCTTTTAGTGGCACTTCAATTAAATTCTTTTTAGCATCCTGGATAGCTTTTTTAATAGCATCTGGAATTTCTATAGCTTTTGCCATGCCAACTCCAACGTGACCATTTTCATCACCAACAACAACCAAGCAACTAAATCTAAAGTTTCTACCACCTTTAACAACTTTAGTTACACGATTGATGCTAATAACTTTTTCTTTTAAGTCTAGTTGGCTTGCATCTATACGTCCACGCTCCATTGATTTACCTCCTTCTTAAAATTGTAGTCCACATTCTCTTGCACCTTCTGCAAGTACTTTTACTCTGCCATGATATAAATAACCGCCTCTATCAAATACTACAGAATTTATACCTTTATCTTTCGCTCTTTGACCTATAGTCTGACCAACCAACTTTGCTGCATCAGATTTAGTAAGTTCAGCCACTCTTTCTCTTAATTCTTTATCTGCTGTTGAAGCTGAACAAAGAGTTACACCAGTAGCATCATCAATTACCTGAGCGTATATGTGCTTAGAGCTTCTATAAACATTTAATCTTGGTCTATCAGGAGTTCCCGCGATTCTATTTCTAATTTTATAGTGTCTTTCCATTCTTTTTAAGTTTCTATCAACTTTTTTAAGCACTAATACTCACTCCTTTCTTAAATTTACTATTTACCAGTTTTACCAGCTTTTCGTTTAACAACTTCATCATTGTATTTAATTCCCTTACCCTTATAAGGTTCAGGTCTTCTCCAATCTCTGATAACAGCTGCATAATTTCCTACTTGTTGCTTATCTATACCTTTTATAATAATCTTATTAGTTCCTTCTACTGCAGTTTCAATACCTTGTGGGTCTTCCATTTCTACAGGATGTGAGAAACCTAAGTTCAACACTAATTTTTTACCTTGCTTTTGTGCTCTATATCCAACACCTACAATTTCAAGAACTTTTTGATAGCCTTCTGTTACTCCAACTACCATGTTATTAATAAGAGTTCTTGTAAGTCCATGAAGTGATCTATGTTCTTTTTGATCAGATGGTCTTGAAACAGTTAATTCTGCTCCTTGAATATCAATAATCATTGATTTTGGTAATTGTTGTTCAAGTGTTCCCTTTGGTCCCTTTACAACAGCAAAATTATTTTTATCCACATTCACTTCAACATTTGCAGGTATGTTTATTGGCTTTACACCTATTCTTGACATCTTAGCACCTCCTATTCGTTATTTTACCATACGTAGCAGATTACTTCTCCGCCAACTCCCTGTACTCTTGCTTTCTTATCTGTTAAAATGCCTTTTGAAGTAGAAATAATTGCTATTCCTAATCCACCTAACACCTTAGGAGTTTCGTCCTTATTAACAAACACTCTAAGTCCAGGTTTAGAAATTCTTTTAATACCTGTTATAACTCTTTCCTTGTTTGGTTGATATTTAAGTTCAACTCTTATAATCCCTTGTTTTGCATCATCTATAACATCAAAACCTTTAATATATCCTTCTTCAAGCAATATATTAGCTATTTCTTTTTTTATTCTTGATGCTGGTATATCTACAAATTCATGCTTTGCATGATTAGCATTTCTTATTCTCGTTAACATATCTGCGATAGGATCTGTCATTACCATGTAAGTAACCTCCTTCCATTTTATAAAATTTTACCAACTAGCTTTTTTAACGCCTGGTATTTGTCCCTTATAAGCTAGTTCTCTAAAGCATATACGGCATATACCGAATTTCCTTAAATAAGCATGAGGTCTTCCACAAATATTACATCTTGTATACTCTCTTGTTGAGAATTTTTGTTTTCTTTGTTGTTTAACTTTTAGAGATGTTTTTGCCATTTTCAACCCTCCCTTACTTACTAAAAGGCATTCCTAATAGTTTCAACAGCTCACGAGCTTCTTCATCTGTATTAGCTGTTGTAGTTATAATAATATCCATACCTCTTATTTTATCTATTTTATCATAATTAATCTCTGGGAAAATCAACTGTTCTTTAATTCCTAAAGCGTAGTTTCCTCTTCCATCAAAAGATGTTTTAGAAACTCCTCTGAAGTCTCTAACTCTTGGTAAAGCAACATTTACTAATTTATCGAAAAACTCATACATATGGTTTCCTCTTAAAGTAACTTTACATCCAACTGCCATACCTTCTCTTAATTTAAAGTTAGAAATAGATTTTCTTGCTTTAGTAACCACAGGTTTTTGACCTGCTATTAAAGTCATTTCTTCCACAGCGTTTTCTAAAAATTTCTGATTTTCTTTTGCTTCACCAACGCCCATGTTTATAATTATCTTTTCTATTTTTGGAGCCTGCATAATGCTTTCATACTGGAATTTTTCCATTAATGCAGGCACTACTTGTTCTTTATATGTCTCTTTTAATCTAGCCATATACTTCGTACCTCCTTTCGAGCATTATTCAAACATTTCTCCGCATTTTTTACATGCTCTGACTTTTTTTCCATTATCTAATATTTTCTTTTCAGTTCTAACGCCAGTTTTACATTTATCGCAGTAAATCATAACATTTGAAACATTAATAGAGTTTTCCTGGTGTATTATACCAGCTTGCTGCATTTGTTGATTTGCTTTTTTATGTTTAGTTACCATATTAACGCCTTCAACAATTACTCTATTAAGTTTAGGTATACTAGTTAAAATCTTACCAGTCTTTCCTTTGTCTTTACCAGCTATGATTACAACTTTATCGCCTTTTTTAACGTGCATCCTATACACCTCCTATTAAAGTACTTCCGGTGCTAATGAGATTATTTTCATGAATTTTCCATCTCTTAATTCTCTTGTTACAGGTCCAAATATACGAGTTCCTACAGGTGTTTTATCTTCTTTAACTATAACTGCAGCATTTTCATCAAATTTGATATAAGTGCCATCATTACGTCTTACACCTTTTTTAGTTCTAACGATTACAGCTTTTACTACGTCACCTTTCTTAACAACTCCACCAGGTGTTGCGGATTTAACCGTACATACAACTATATCACCAATGTTACCATATTTTACGACTGAACCACCTAAAACTCTTATTACAAGAACTTCTTTTGCTCCAGAATTATCTGCGACTCTAAGTCTTGATTCTGTTTGTATCATCTCTTTCAAAACCTCCCTTCAATTGTCTTAGGGTTATTTAGCTTCCTCTAGTACTTCAACTAGTCTCCATCTTTTGTCCTTTGACAATGGTCTAGTTTCCATAATCTTCACAGTGTCGCCAACCTTACATTGATTGTTTTCATCATGTGCTTTATATTTTTTAGTCATTTTAATTTGCTTTTTATAAAGAGGATGTGCTACAAGCTTTTCAGTAGCAACTACTATTGTTTTATCCATTTTATCACTAACTACTTTTCCAATTCTTACTTTTCTGTTGCCTCTTTCCAAAGTAAATATCCTCCTTTCTTATTGCGCGTTTATATTTAACTCACGTTCTCTGAGAACAGTCTTAACACGTGCAATATCTTTTTTAACTTTATTTATTCTCATAGGATTATCAAGCTCACCAGTAGCAAGTTGAAATCTTAAATTAAATAGTTCTGTTTTTAAATCTATTACTGATTGATTTAACTCACTTACTGATTTATCTCTTAATTCTTTAGCTTTCATTTGCTTCACCATCCTTCTCTACTGCCTGATCTTTCATTACGAATTTGCATTTTATAGGCAATTTATGCATGGCAAGTCTCATGGCCTCTCTAGCAATTTCTTCTGATATCCCAGACATTTCAAATAATACTCTGCCTGGTTTTACAACTGCTACCCAGTATTCAGGTGATCCCTTTCCTTTACCCATACGAGTTTCAGCAGGTTTTTTAGTTACTGGTTTATTAGGGAATATTTTTATCCAAATTTTACCGCCTCTTTTTATATATCTTGTCATCGCTCTTCTGGCAGCTTCTATTTGATTTGATGTTATCCAAGCAGGTTCAAGTGCTTGAAGCCCATATTCACCATAAGTAATTGTATTTCCTCTGGTAGCTATACCAGACATTCTTCCTCTTTGTTCCTTACGGTGTTTTACTCTTTTAGGCATTAACATAATAATTTCCTCCTTCCTTCAGGACTTATTACTTTTTTTCTCTTTTATTATTATTTGGTCTTCTACGTTTTCTATCACGATTATCTCTTGCTTCTCCAGGAACTTTAGTTGGCTCTTGGTTATCTGATAATAAATCGCCTTTCTTTCTTAAAACTTCGCCTCTGCAAATCCAAACCTTAACACCTATTTTTCCGAATGTTGTATTTGCTTCTGCAAAACCGTAGCTTATGTCTGCTCTTAATGTTTGAAGCGGAATTTTACCCTCTGAATAACCTTCTGTTCTAGCCATATCAGCACCATTTAATCTTCCTGATACTGAAGTTTTTATTCCTTTTGCTCCCATTTTCATCGTTCTTTGAATTGCTTGCTTCATTGCTCTTCTAAAAGAAATACGCTTTTCAATTTGACTTGCAATATTTTCTGCAACTAATTGTCCGTTCAATTCAGGAACTTTTATTTCTTCAACATTAACTATACAAGTTTTACCTGTAATTTTTTCAATGTTATTTTTTAATAAATCTACACCAGAACCGCCTTTTCCAATTATCATACCTGGTTTAGCTGTAAACACACTAACCTTAACCCTACTAGCGAATCTTTCAATTTCAATTTTTGCTATGCCTGCCTGAAATAAACTTTTATATATATATTCACGAATTTTATAATCTTCTGATAAATTTACACTAAAACTTTTCTTGTCCGCATACCATTTTGAGTCCCAATCTTTAATGATACCAACTCTAAGTCCATGAGGATTTACTTTCTGACCCATTTTTAACCTCCTTTACTGTTGTTATTCTCTTTCTTTTACTACTGCACCAACGTGGCTGCTTCTTTTTAATATTTTATATGCTGAACCTTTTGCCCTAGGTCTCCATCTTTTGAGAGTAGGCCCTTGATTAGCATAAACTTCTGAAACAAACAATTTATCTCTATCCAAATCAAAGTTATTTTCAGCATTAGCTGCAGCCGATTGAACTACTTTTTCTAATATTTTAGCACCTTTGCTGGGATAAAACTTTAATATTGTCAATGCTTCATCTACATTTTTTCCTCTTACCATATCACATACGAACTTCATTTTTCTTGGTGATATTCTTATATATTTAGCAACTGCCTTAGCTTCCATTAAGCTTGCCTCCCTTCTTATTTAACTTTTGAAGATTTATCAGTCTTATCATGGCCTCTATAAGTCCTTGTTGGAGCAAATTCGCCGAGTTTATGTCCAACCATATCTTCTGTTATATATACAGGAACGTGCTTTCTACCATCATGTATAGCTAATGTATGGCCTACCATTTCGGGGAATATTGTCGATCTTCTAGACCAAGTTTTTAATACTTTTTTATTGTTGGCTTCATTCATTTCCAAAATCTTTCTCATAAGACTTGGTTCACAATAAGGCCCTTTTTTTAATGATCTACCCATTCACTATTTCCTCCTTTCACAAAACAATTCCTTATTTTACGTTTCTTCTCTTAACGATCATCTTATCAGATTTCTTGTTTTTCTTACGAGTTTTAAACCCAAGTGCTGGTTTACCCCAAGGAGTTACTGGAGAAGGTCTACCAATAGGAGCTCTACCTTCACCACCACCATGTGGATGGTCATTAGGATTCATTACGCTACCTCTAACAGTAGGTCTGAAACCCATATGTCTTTTTCTACCAGCCTTACCTATTACAATATTTTCATGATCAATATTTCCAACTTGACCGATAGTAGCTCTGCAATCCATACTTATCATTCTTACTTCGCCGCTTGGTAATCTAACCTGTGCATATTTACCTTCTTTAGCCATAAGCTGAGCAGCATTACCTGCTGATCTAACCATTTGACCACCTTTACCAGGTTTAAGTTCAATATTGTGTATCATTGTACCAACAGGAATATTTCTAACAGGTAGTGCATTACCTATTTTAATATCTGCATCTGGTCCCGAAACAATAGTATCTCCAACTTGTAATTTATAAGGAGCTATAATATATCTTTTTTCTCCATCAACATAATTTATTAATGCTATGTTTGCACTTCTGTTTGGATCATACTCAATAGTTGCAACACGTCCTGGAACTCCATCTTTATTTCTTTTGAAATCTATAATTCTATATTTTCTCTTTTCTCCGCCGCCTCTATGACGTACAGTAATTCTGCCATATGAATTTCTACCAGCTTTACTGTTTAAAGGAGATAGTAGAGATTTCTCTGGTTCATTAGTAGTTATTTCTTCAAAAGTTGAAACTGACATTTGTCTCAACGCCGGAGAGGTTGGTCTGTATTTTCTAATACCCATGAGATTATCCTCCTTTTTATGATTTCCTATTCTTGCAATTATTCATTATTTTGTAATTAACAACGGATCCTTCACTGCCGTTCAGGATGACAATAGAATAATACAATTGCTTACCAATTGATCGTCCATTGCTTCTCTATTGCTAGTCTACTGTTCAGCGCAGTCTCAATCACCAATTTTTCCGCTCCTTGCGTCGCATAAATTGGGATTTCGTTGCGAATGACCTATCATCCATTTCTTTCTCCCTACGGTCGAATAAATGGGGTTAGGGCATCTTGCAGTCTCAATCACCAATTTTTCTGCTCCTTGCGTCGCATAAATTGGGATTTCGTTGCGAATGACCTACCATCCATTTCTTTCTCCCTACGGTCGAATAAATGGGGTTAGGGCATCTTAAATTCCTTCAAAGAATTCAATTGTTTTGCTGTCAGCAGTTAGAGTAATTATAGCCTTTTTCCAATCTGCCTTTTTACCTACGTGCACGCCCATTCTTTTTTTCTTTCCAAGCATGTTCATAGTATTAACTTTTTCAACTTTAACGCCGAAAACTTGTTCTACAGCATTTTTTATTTCAGTTTTATTTGACCTTTTGTCTACAACAAATGTATATTTTCTATCAGCCATAATGTCCATGCTGGCTTCAGTTACTATAGGTCTTATGATTATATCATGTGGATCGCGCATTATGCGTACACCTCCTCCACTTTATTCACTGCGTCTTTTGTAATTAAGAAAGAATCACAGTTTAAAATATCATAAACATTAATTGTATTAACATAAGCTGTTTTAACACCTGGAATATTAGCTGCTGCTCTAACAACTGCTTCATCTCTTTCAGGTATTACTATTAATGTTTTCTTGTTTGAATTAAGATTTTTTAATACCTTAACCATTTCTTTTGTTTTTGGTTGTTCTAATACCAATTGGTCTACAACGATAATTTCTTGATCTTGAACTTTTGAACTTAACGCCGATTTAAGAGCCAATCTTTTTACTTTTTTAGGAATTGAATAGCTATAATCTCTTGGCTTTGGAGCAAAAACAACTCCGCCACCTTTCCATTGTGGCGCTCTGATACTTCCTTGTCTTGCACGACCTGTTCCTTTTTGTCTCCAAGGCTTTCTTCCGCCACCTCTAACTTCAGCCCTTGTCTTTGCAGACTGAGTTCCCTGTCTTTGATTAGCTAAATAATTTTTTACAGCTTCATACATTACATGAGTATTAACTTCAACTCCAAATACGTCGTCATTTAACTCAACATCACCTATTTGACTGCCTGTTATATCATAAAGAGCTACTTTTGGCATCTTTAATCCTCCTTTCCATGCAATAATTACTTAGATTTTTTAACTGCTTCTCTAACTTTCACTAAACCCTTTTTAGGTCCTGGTATCGCACCCTTTAAAAGAATTGCATTTTTATCTGCATCAACTTTTACTACTTCAAGGTTTAATATTGTTACTCTTTCATTTCCCATATGACCATGAGCTTTTAATCCTTTAACTACTTTTCCAACACCTGCTGAAGCTCCTAAAGAACCTCTTAATCTGTGGAATTTAGAACCATGGCTCATATCCCCAGTATGGTGACCATGCCTTTTGATACTTCCTTGGAACCCCTTACCTTTTGATGTACCTATAACATCAACTTTCTCGCCAACTTGGAAAATATCAACACCTATTTTTTGTCCAACTTCATAATCAGCTATGTTATCTACTCTGAATTCTCTCAAGAATCTTTTTGGTTCTACTTTAGATTTTTCATAATGTCCTTTTAAAGGTTTAGTAACATTTTTAATCTTGATGTCTCCAAATCCAACTTGTATAGCATCGTACCCATCTTTTTCAACAGTTTTCTTTTGAACTACAACTATATCGCCTGATTCAACTACTGTTACAGGAACAACATCTCCTTGTTCATTGAACACTTGAGTCATTCCAACTTTTCTTCCTAAAATTGCTTTCATTTTACACCTCCTATTTTCTTACAGCGGATTACTAATTAAAGTAATCATCCTAAGCAGAGTGCATATAAAATATCTCTACTTGCTTTATAACTTAATTTCAATGTCTACTCCTGCTGGCAAATTAAGTTTCATTAATGAGTCAACAGTTTTTGGAGTAGGGTTAGTAATGTCAATTAATCTTTTGTGTGTTCTTTGTTCAAACTGCTCTCTAGAATCTTTATACTTGTGAACTGCTCTCAATATAGTAATAACTTGTTTCTCAGTTGGTAGAGGAATTGGTCCTGCTACAGTTGCACCAGTATTTTTAGCTGTTTCTACAATTTTTTGTGCAGATTGATCGATTAATTGATGATCATAAGCTTTTAACCTTATTCTTATTTTTTGTGCGTTTGCCATTTTTTTACCTCCTTTTCGTTGTTAACCATACAACTCGGGATTGCTCGATAAACCCATCCTGGCGTTTCCTATTTTTTTAAAAAAGCAATACCGGTCGCCCTGTTTTAAAAACAGGACATACTCTGCGAAAATTCCCTGAATTCAGCAACCTTTCGCATCATCGCATGTGGCAAGCTTTCTAATAATATAACATAAATATACATAAATCAAGTACTTTTTTTAAATGTTACCAATTATTAATATATGTTACTTCATATTAATAACTTTGTTGTTATTAATACACAATATATTAAAAAACGCTGAAATAATACCATTAATAAAAAAGCAGATAAGTTTTACGCAATGCTATAATTACATTTTTTTACTTCAGTGCGTCAGACCTATCTACTATTTATTATAAATCGCTTCAATCCAACTTTTTATCAACCTTAATTCCTAATTTATCCATCTTATAGTATAATGTTTGTCTTGGAATTTCTAACCTTCTTGAAGTTTTAGAAATATTATAATCATTTTGCATTAAAGCATCACTAATTATTTTCTTCTCAAATCTATCCATTATTATTGTCAATGGCTCTTCAATTGTTTTAGGTGTTAAATGATCTGTTTCATTTTCGCTTTTATTATCTAAATTTTGTCTTTCTCCAAAGCTATTAACTCCAACATATTTTGGTAAGTCTGATTTAGTTATTAAATTCTTTTCTGTAATATTAACAGCATGTTCTATGGAATGTCTTAATTCTCTTACATTACCCGGCCAATCATATTTATAAAAGAAATCAATTACTTCATCAGAAAAACCAGTAATATTTTTATTCAATTCTCTATTAAACTCATCCAAGAAATACCTAGACAGTTCTCTTAAATCTTCTCGCCTATCTTTTAGTGGCAATATATAAAAATTAATAACATTTAATCTATAAAACAAATCACTTCGAATTTTTCCATCTTTAATCGCTTTATATGGGTCTTGATTTAAAGCTGTTATTATTCTTACATCCACATTTCTAGTTTTGCTTTCACCAATTCTTCTAATTTGACCGTCCTGCAAAACTCTTAAAAGCTTGGCCTGAAGCATAATATCCATTGAATTTATTTCATCTAAAAATAATGTTCCGCCATCTGCAGCCTCTATTAAACCTTTAGAATCTTTAGCACCAGTAAAACTTCCTAGTGTAGTTCCAAATAATATACTTTCTAATAATGTTGCAGGAATTGCCGCACAGTTTTGAGCAATAAATGGCTTTTCTCGTCTATAACTGGCATTATGAATGCTTTGAACAATTAATTCCTTGCCTGTACCTGTATCACCATAAACTAATACAGGCGATTTACTATTGGCAATTTTGAGTATTTTAGCTTTAATATCTTTGATACATTTACTGCTTCCAATTATATCATCTACTGTATAATTAGCCACTTCTAAAAAATTGCTATCTAACTTTTTGTTGTGTTTATTCTGGTTAATATTCTTGTACTGATCAACATCTGAAAATATTTCTATTGCACCTGCAATTTCCCCATTTTCATAAAAGGGAAGAGTTGTTGATAAAATTGATACCAGCTTACCTTTATAATTATAATAATTTTGGGCATAGTTTTTTAAGCTTTCACCAGTAGAAAGAGCGCGCATAATAGTACTTGTTTCTTCTGTAAGTTTGGGAAATATCTCAAGCATATGTTTTCCAATAGCATTCTCAACATTTAATCCAGCTAAATCATTAGCAGATTGATTGTAGAATTGAACTATTCCATTTTTGTCCACAATAAACATTCCACTGTAGATATTTTCTGATACTAACTTTAAAATGTTCTTGTAATCCATATATCTCCTCTGTTCATCATAATATTTTTATACATTTTTTTATTATAACATAAATACCTAAAAATATAAACATATTTTTGTGCAATTGACAAAAATTTAAGCAGGAAATGAACGATGGGTAAGCAATGGATGTGCAGTGAAATTATCAATAAATTGAATCAAAAAAAGATTTGAGTTAAAAAAACTCAAATCTTTTAATTCTGCATTATCTGCATTATTTTTAATCGTTAAAATGAATTATTTAGCCTTTAATTCTTTTAGCATTGATTTCTTTCCAAAGTTCCACATCAACGCCTTTCCAAGAAAGTTTGTTTGGATCATAGTAAGGATCTTTCCCAGCTTTCATTTGTTCATCATAGTCTTTGTACAAAGCAATGCATTTTGGGAACAACATGATAACTATTAACATATTAACCCATGTAGTTGTACCAAGAGCAAGGTCTGAAAGATTCCAAGCTGTATTGGATTCAATTATACCCCATAAGAATACTAAAACAGGCATACCAAACTGTAAAATTCTTGTTATTACCTTACGAATTTTTTGTTGTTCTGGTTTTTGGAATAAATACATAGCTGATGTTTCTGCTTCATAGTAGTAGCTAATTAAACACGTGAAAGAGAATAATAACAGCATAACTGCAATAAATATATTTCCAAATTTACCCATAACCGTACTAGCAGCCGCTTGAACGAATACAACACCGCCTTCAACGCCTGCAGTCATACCACTACCAACATAACCGCCTGCTGTATTGAATGTGTCAGCTAAAAGAACTAAAAGACCTGAACATGTACACACAACAACTGTGTCTAACCATACACCTGCAGCATTTGATAAACCTGGTTTAACAGGATGGCTAGTTTCAATAGCAGCAGCTGTTGGTGAAGCCTCACCCATACCTGAGGCAGATGAGAAAGTACCTCTTTTAACCCCTTGTTGAATAGCGGTACCAATAGTAGCACCAAACACAGCGTTTAATCCAAAAGCTGAAGAAATAACGTTAGAAATTACTGCAGGAATTCTTGTAATATTTAAAACTATTACTATAAGAGTAACAGCCATGTATACAACTGTCATAAATGGAACTATTGCAGAAGCTACGGAACTAATACGTTTTATACCACCAAAAACTGTTATAAAAAGTAATACCGCGATACAAGCAGATGTAACCGCCATTGGAACACCTGTTGCTTGAAAGAATGCATCAGAAATTGTGTACGTAGCAGCTGCAGGCATAAATACAGCAGTAGCCACACCTAGAACTATTGCCATAAATGCACCGTATGCTTTCCAGCCAAGACCTTTCTCTGCACAATAAGCTCCACCACCACGGTACTCACCGTCAACACGAACTTTATATAACTGCGCTAATGTACATTCAGCAAAACAAACTGCAGAGTTAGTCATACCTATAAGTATCATCCAAAATAATGCGCCAGGACCACCAGCATATATTGCAACAGCAACACCTGCTATATTACCTGTACCGATACGCATAGCCATTGTAGTACAAAAAGATGCAAAAGATGAAATACCTGATTCAGAGTCACCTTTTTCTATAATACGACTCCACATATCTTTAAAACGAACAAATTGAAAAAAACCTAATCTTAATGTAAAGTAAATACCAGCGCCACCGATAAGCACGAGCATACCAACACCCCAGATATAGTTATTTGCCCAATTAACAAAACTATTTAAAAAATCCATAATAATTCTCTCCTTATTTAACATATTGCGTTTTCATTTTAGCTAATAATTGCTAATAATTTCAATGAATGTTCAGATCCGCCTTAACAGAATCCGAAATTTTCAATATTGCTATAATTTAATGCTGAAAAAACTACCTTCAAAAACCTCCCTAAAAATATTTGATTAATTACAGCTATTTATTATCCTACCTATAATTTCGTTCTTATATAAAACTCATATATTTCGAAATTAATAGACATCACAAATATATGCAACAACTGTGCCAATTGTTTATTATTTCAAAATGTCATAGTATTAATGATAAAATGTGATAAAATCTGATAAAATCCAACATGATAAATTTTCCAATATTTAATACATATATTTATACATAAATTTTTATTAACAATGTACAAATATTATAACACTTTATGTCATAATATCTTATACTTGTACATAAATTTATAATAGTGAAATTCTATTTTTGAATTATATAATACAAAAAAAACAACAGAGTATGTAAAAATACATACTCTGTTCAGTTAGGACTTCCTTAAAATTTTTACAAATGAACAATGATAGTGTCATTCTGAAACCGTAGGTTGAAGAATCTCCCCATTTGTCATAGGAGATCCTTCGCTATCGCTCAGGATGACAGAATGGTGTCATTCTGAAACCGTAGGTGAAGAATCTCCCCATTTGTCATAGGAGATCCTTCGCTATCGCTCAGGATGACAGAATGGTGTCATTCTGAAACCGCAGGTGAAGAATCTCCCCATTTGTCATAGGAGATCCTTCGCTATCGCTCAGGATAAGCGACTGTCACCAAATCA
>JAQVWY010000088.1 GCA_028709465.1 Tissierellia bacterium
TATAAATCTAATTATAATAAGTGGTAAAGATTGCAATAGGGACTGTTATAACATTTTTAAATTAAATAATAAATACAATAAAACCAACCGCTTTAGAATACGGTTGGTATACTATTCAGTCTATGGTAACATTACTTATAGTATGATTATTTTAAATTAAACCATTTCTTTCAGTATAACCACCAATATAACCATTTTGTCGTGATATCATGTTTGCTCTGTCTTTTTCGTGAGGTTTGGCTATATCTAATTCTCTTGCAGCTTCCATTTTGAATTGCTGCAAAGCAAGTTTTGCTTCAGGTGAACCTAATTTTCTAATTGTCATTTTTATCTTCCTTTCTAATTATTATTTGATATATTATTTGAATATTAATAAAAATTAATCAACATATTGTTTTTTTTAACATGAATGTAATAAGTATTTGGTTTTATTATTTTAATTAAAAAAGTTTAATGTAGCTAAATTAGGGTATAATATTATAAAATTTTTAATATTAAATATTGAAAAGGAGATAATATCAATGAGTGATATATTTAGTTTAAAAGGTAAAGTAGCTTTGGTAACAGGAGCTTCATCAGGGTTAGGGGTACAATTTGCAACAGCACTTGCAAGGCAAGGTGCTGACGTAGCACTAGTTGCAAGAAGATTAGAAAAATTAAATAACGTTAAGCAGGAGCTGGAAAAGTTAGGCGTTAAGAGTCTTGCAGTGCAATGTGACGTAAGCGATGTTAAACAAATACAATCGGCAGTTGCTGAAGTTAAGGATCATTTTGGAAGAATTGATATTCTTGTTAATAATGCTGGTATAGGATTAGTGGAGCCAGCAGAATCCCAATCAGATGAAACATGGGAAACGATGATAAAAGTAAATTTAAATGCAGTTTATTATACCGCAAGAGAAGTAGGAAAAATAATGGTTTCTCAAAATTATGGAAAGATTATTAATATTGGTTCTATACATAGTACAGTAGCAATGACAGGTCTACCTATTTCAGCTTATGCAACAACCAAAGGCGGAGTCAAGATGATGACTAAAGCGTTGGCTAACGAATGGGCTAAATATAACATCACTGTTAATACAATTGGACCAGCTTATTTTGAAAGTGAAATGACTCAAGCTGTTGTATCTGATAAATCTTTTGCTGAAGTAGTTAAAACTTATTGCCCAATGGGAAGAATAGGCAAAAAAGGAGAATTAGACGGAGCTGTAATTTATTTTGCTTCTGATGCATCTAGCTACACTACAGGTCAATATCTTGCAGTTGATGGTGGATGGACCGCAATATAAGCTTTTTATATACAAATTTTAAATACTAAAAGTTTTAATATAATTAAGAGGAAATCATAGTTTGATTTTCTCTTATTACTTTTCTTCACACAAATCCTCTAAATTGAAGAAATTGCTAATTAAATTCTTCATCACTGATAACATCAATATCATTATCTCTTAATAGTTTTGCAGTAATTCCTTGACCTGGTATTAGTGTTTTGCTAAATGTTCCATCATAAATATATTTACAGCCACATGAAGGGCTTTTTTCTTTTAATATGGCTTTTTTAATGTTATATTTTTGAGCAATACGAAGTACTTCTTTTGCTCCTTCTACAAAGTTATTTGTTTTATCTTCACCATTGATATTAATAACTTTTCCGTTTCTTATTTCGCATTGTGGCCTAGGTACTGATAATCCTCCCAGTACTTCAGGACAAACCATTATAGCTTTGTTTTCATTTACTAATTGTTTAATGTTATCAACCTGTTTAATTTTTTCATCATAACGGCATTTTTCTCCACAAAGGCAAGCACTTACTATATATTTATAATTATCGTCCATAATAACTCCTTTTATACTAAAATGGCGTTTTAAAAGTAAATATTTATATTGAAATTTGTAAAATAAAATTACCTATTAATTATACCCTAAAATCAAGGAACTTAAAATAAAACATTTACTTTTATATATAAAATTTATGCATAAAAAGTAATTTTGTAAGAGCTGTGTAAAATTTGTATTTATTTTTAAATATACAATTTTAATAAAATATTGATTTTTCATACTTAATTAATATTAAATAATAACTTAATTAATTGTTAGAAGTATTAATATATCGTAATAAAGGAGCAAAAATAGAATCTTTGTTCACTAAAATTCAAAGTTATCCACAGGTGTGGATAGAATTGTTAACAACTTTGAAAGTTATGGAATTTGACAACAAATATTTGTCAAGTACTATTTTAGAAAATAACATAATATTTAGTTGTTGGAAATGTAATGATAAAAGGTTATGAGTTGTCCACAACTTATCAACTGTTGTGGACAACTTGTTACAAAATTTAAAATTAATGTTAAGTATAATTATTAAGTGAAACTTAAAAATTCACCCTCGACATCATTCGACATACATACAGGAATATGTATTATATAATATATTTATTCTAGAAATCATTTGGGGGAGTGGTTTCTTATAAAACTATATTGATCGGTAAACTAATGATGAGTTAACTATGTTTAGTTGGAATATTCGGGGGAATATTTAGAGCGGAGTTAATAAAGAGTAAAAAGGCGCTGCCACTGAGGGTTTGGAAGCGCCTTTTTACTTTTTATTTTATCAACAATTACTTACCATTGGAGGTTAAGTTGAAATTATCATATTAAATTAATATATATTATAATTCTGGCTCAATTAAGCCATAATTTTTGTCTTTTCTTTTATAAACTACATTAACTTCTTCTGAATCTGCATTTAAGAAAACGAAAAAATTATGTTTAAGTAAATCCATTTGCAATATTGCTTCTTCTATATTCATTGGTTTAATTGCAAATCTCTTCGTTTTAACTACTTTATACTCCTCTATTTCATCATTCTCTAAAGGTTCAATATTTTCAAACTTAATTGACTCATTCGCATGTCGTTTGTTTTGAAGTTTAGTTTTATGCTTTCTTATTTGTTGTTCTAATGATTCGACTGCTTCGTCTATAGAATTGTACATATCGTCTGAAGACTCTTCAACTCGAACAATTCTACCGTTGAAAGGAATAGTTACTTCTACTTTTTGAACTTTCTTTTCCACACTAAGTACCACTTTAGCCTCTATATTTTGTTGGAAAAATTTATCAAGTCTCTTGATTTTCTTTTCCGTAGCCTCCTTTAATGCATCTGTTAGTTGCATGTTTTTACCATATATATTTATTTTCATGCAATCAACTCCTTTCAAGTTAATATGTTAGTTATATATTTTAATATTACCCATAAAAAAGATTATTAAACAATTTATTTTGATTTTTTCTAATAAATAGTTTATTTTCTTTTGAGTCACTTTAGTGCTGCTGCACCTCCAACAGCGGCAAAGTATATAAAGTTACACCTCCTTATTTTATTTTATGACCTCTATAATTGTTTTATGTTAGTTTTATAACCTAACCCAATTTTTTAGAGTGTTTCTGAAAGATGTGGTTAGGTCAAAGGCAACGAGTTCCAAATATATAAAAAAATAAGATGTTTTTAACATCTTATTTGGCGTAGTATGCTTGTGTTTTCTGTTTTGTTAGTTTCTTGAGATTTGAAAAATATTCAAATGAAGCTATATATTTATCAACATAACTTACAATCCATGCTTCTTTTGTTTTTGGCAATCCAAATGGAAACATGTGACTTTTAATTATGCCTTCTTCCTTTTCATTTAAATCAAAGTATTTTTTAGCGTTGTCTAATGCTATTATAGGATGTGCAATAGCATGTTTAATTGAATCGGTTATTAATCTAAAGCTTAATGTCTTTTTAAATTTATATAAGAAAAAATCATGTAATAAAGCTCCTCTTATGGTTGATACCCAATCCAATTTATGATTATATGCTATTTCATAGGCTCTATATGCTACTTTTAACGAGTGCTCATATACACTTTCATCGTGGTGTTTAATAAGTTTCATTTGTTGATATTCTTCATGTTGGATAATTGGAAGTGCTACCTCCATAAACCTATTATCATAAAATATCATTGTACCATCCTTTATATGCGAAATTTTTTTAGGGGTTTCCTAATACATTTCTTAAAAAATTCAAATATATTGAATTTTTATAAAATACTTTTAAATCATATAACAATTATTAATAAAAATCAAGTTATATTTTTATTAAATATTATCCAATGTTTGCATAGTTTGCTAGCTAATATTTTGAGTTTATCATTATAATTTATACGTTATTAACTATTTCTATTAATCATAATAATAATCGCAGAATAAATTCTGCGATTAAACATTATTATATATTTATTTTTGTTTTATGTATTATCTTAACTATCTATATTGAACTCCAATATAGTTTGCAGGATTAACTGCTGTACCATATTTTCTTACTTCAAAGTGAAGATGTGGTCCTGTTGAAACCCCAGTTGAACCAACCGCTCCAATAACTTTTCCTTGATATACTTTATCGCCGCTTTTTACATAAATATCGCTACAATGAGCATACCTTGTTGTGAAACCGCCGCCATGGTCAATTTCAACCATCAACCCGTAGCTTCCATGCCATCCTGCATAAATAACAGTTCCACCATCTGCTGCCTTTATAGAAGAGCCTGATGCTTTTGCCATATCTTGGCCTGTATGGAATCCACCGCTTCTAGAACCAAAACGAGAAGATATGCTTGATGCAGGTAATGGATTTATGAAATAACCAGTACCTTTCTTTGGTGGTGGATCTTGAGTACCTGTTACAACAACTCTTGATTTTGGGCTTTTTATAACTTCTTCTGTTACTACTTCCTTAGAAATCTGAATACCGTTTTGTTCTGTAACGATAGATTCTATTTTTGATACTCCATATTCACCTTTAACCTTTTCTGTTTCCTCATCATTATACATATATGAAACATACTCATAGGAAGTTTCATAATCAACTTTCTCTTCTTGTACTATTTTTCTTTTTACTTGAACAGATATAAAAGGTTTAGGAACTACTAAATTTAATTCGTCACCTATTTGAATTCTTTCTGGATCTGAAGTAGGATTAGCTGAAATTAATTCATCTAAGGACATATTATAGTGTCCTGCAATAGTCCAATATGTATCTCCTTCTTCAACTATATATTTTTTTTCTTCATTTGTACCTTTAATTATGTAATTTTTAACTTCAGCAGGATCTTTAATTTGTGTATTATCAGCTTTAACTTGCTTTATTTGAACATTTTCCACAGTATTTACAGCAACTATAGAACTTTGTTCATAATTATCAGTAAAATAAGATTTAACACTTTCAATTAAATTATTAGCTGCTTGTTCTGATTCTACTATTCCTACATTTTGTCCGTCAATATTTATTGAGTAAGCTAATACTTTATATTTAACTTTTGATTTTAAAACATTATATAAGTTTTCTTCGCTTGTGATTTCTGAATCTTTTGCAACAGAATTAGTTATTTCAAATTTATTTTCTAAAACTACATCAATATTAGTTGCTTTTTCTATATCAGTTTCTATTTCTTTTATAGTTGGTTCTAATATTTCAGATTTCCTTACTTTACAAATTTCTTCACCATCAACCAAAATTGAAAAGCTTTCTGTTGAAAACAAATTGTTTTCATGATTTTCAAAATAGTCCAAGGTAAATGAACCTATTAGAACAAGTGAGCTTACACAAAGAAGAGATATAGCACTTTTGATTTGATTTTTATAATTTAAATGTAGATTGAAGACTTGTCTTTCTTTTTTTTCACATATTTCTGGAAGGGTTTTAAAAATTTCATTATCATTTTTTGATTTTAAATTTCTATTAAATAATTTTCTAAATTTTTCCATATTTAACTTCCTTAAGGGTTTTTTCGTTGAAATATTATTATATCATCACATTTTAACGGGCTGTCTTAATCGGTCTATAAAATGAAAAAATTATAAAACTGTTTTTCATTTTAATTAAACAATGATATAATACATATTGTAAGTTGGTATTCTGTTAATTCTAAAATAGATAATCTTGAAATATTATATTATATGAAATAAAATATGTCAACAAAATAAACGGTAAAATGTTTTCACAAAAACATAATAAGATTATTACAAATTTATTACAATCATATTACAACATATTATAACCAGAAAGGAGTATATTATGAATTTTCTTTTACAAGAAATGCAAATAGATTTGGGGGATACCCCTATGGAAAATATATTTATTACAGATTATATGCCAATAGCAGATGGAACATATGTAAAGGTATATTTGTTAGGTTATAAATACGCAAAGGATAAACAAACAAATTTTAACAACGAAACTATAGCTAAAAACCTTAAAATTCCTTTATCTGATGTGCTTAATGCCTGGGAGTATTGGGAAAATGAGGGTATAATAAAAAGACACATTTTTGAAGATGAATATAATTATAATGTGGAGTTTGTTAATTTAAAACAACTTTATATTGATAATGTTTATAAACATATTGCTAAAACTTCAAATAAAAATGAAAATTATATAGATAATGAAGATTTAATTTCTTCAAATAAAAATGTTGAAAATAAGAAAATGATGGAAGAAATTGAAGAGATGTTTGCTAGACCATTAAAAATTACTGAAAAACAGAAAATTATATCATGGATGAACAATTATAAAATGAAGCCAGAAATAATGGTCCAAGCTTTTAGCTATTGTATTAATAATAAAAAGGTAAAAAGATTTTCTTATATAGAATCAGTTGTGTCATCATGGCACGATGAAGGTGTTTGTGACATTGATACAATGGTTGAATACCTAGAAAAAAGAAATGATAGATATTTTATATATTCAAGAATTAGCAAAGCGCTGGGATTTAATAATAGAATATTGACTGAAGCTGAAATGAATACAATAGATAAATGGGTTGATGAATGGAATTTTTCAATAGAAATGATTTTAAAATGTTTAGAAAATTCTACAAAAATATCTAATCCTAATTTAAATTATTTTGACAGCATTTTAGATAAATGGTATAAAAAGGGGTATAAAAATATTGCAGATTTAAAAGATGACAAAAAACCTGAAGAAAAGCCTAAAATAAAAGAGGTTAGCAAAACTACTAATAAGTTTCATAACTTTGATCAGAAAATTAAAAACTATTCTGAAAAAGAATTAGAACAAATTGTTAAGAAAAGATTCGAAAAAAAGTTAAATAAACTTAATATAAAAACGCCATATGAAGGGGATGGTAAGGTTGAAGAAGCAAATAGTTGAAAATATTATGTCAAATTACAATAAAAAAAGACTAAAGGCTGCCCGTGATGCTGATAAAAGAAGAGAACAGCTGTATGATAAAGTTCCGGATATGGGAGAACTTGACAAACAAATTTCTCTCTTAAGCATTAAATTGTCAAAATTATATTTGACCAAATCAGAAAATATGGAAGAAGAAGTGGTTAAATTAAGAAATAGTATCCAATCTTTTAAAAAGCAAAAATCTGATTTATATGCAAAGTATAATATTCAAGATAATTATTTAGATTATGATTATGAATGTAAATTATGTAATGATACTGGTTACGATAATGATGGAAAAAGGTGTAAGTGCTTTAATAAGGAAATAATAAAGTATTTATATGAATTATCAAATATGATTCATATGATAAGCAAAGAAAATTTTAATACATTTGATATTAATGTTTTTAGCAATGAACCATATGAAAATGAAAAATATACTCCCAAGCAAAATATGTACAATATATTGGATACCTGTGAGGATTTTTGCGAAAATTTTCATAGAACTAATTTGAACTTATTATTTTATGGTGGGACTGGTCTTGGAAAGACTTTCATGTGCAATTGCATAGCCAAGGAACTTATTGATAAAGAAAAGACAGTTTTGTATCAAACGGCATTTAATTTGTTTGAAATATTAGAAAATCATAAATTTAACAGACAGAATGAAACAGAAGAAAATAGAATGCAATATAATATGATGTTTGAAAGTGATTTATTAATTATTGATGACTTAGGAACAGAGTTTAATAATTCATTTACAAATGCAGAACTTTTTAATATAATAAACGAGAGATTAATAACAGATAAAAAAACAATAATATCTACTAATCTTTCATTGGAGCAATTAGCTCAAACTTACTCAGACAGAATAATGTCTAGAGTTTTTAATAATTTTGTCCCATTAAAGTTTTATGGTAAAGACTTAAGATGGGAAAGTAAATAATTTAATTATAAAGAAGGAAATAAAATGAAACATAATTTAATTTTTGGTCACAAAACACCTGATACTGATAGTGTTTGCGGGGCTATAACACTTGCTAATTTAAAAAATAAAATAAATGAAAATTCAAAGCCTTATATATTAGGTAATATTAATAAGGAAACTGAATTTGTATTAAAGTATTTTAATACTCCTGTTCCTGATCAATTATGTAATGTAAAAATACAGGTCAAAGATTTAGATTATGATAGAGTAAAACCATTTACAGCTGAACAATCTATACATTTTGCTTATTTTTTCATGAATGAAAATAAATTAAGAACTCTTCCAATAGTAGATGATGGCGGGTATTTATTAGGAATAGTAACTATGAAAGATATTGCAATGAGTTTAATCAATGCAGATGAGAAATTATTAAATACATCATATGATAATATTATTGAAACATTGTTGGGAGCTGAATTAGTAAGAGTAGATGATTTTATAGATGGTGAAATTATAGTAGCGGCTTTTGAAGAAAAAACTTTAAGAGAAACTGATATGATAAATTCTAATTCCATCGTTATTGTAGGGGATAGATATGATATAATTAACTATGCTATTGAAAAGAGTGTTAAGCTTATTATAGTAACTGGTGATTTGTATGTACCTGATAATTTGGTGGAAAAAGCATTAATAAATAAGGTTAATATTATTAGGACACCTTATTTAACATATTATACTGCTAAAAATATTCCATTATCTAAATATGTTAATAGTATAATGAAATCTAAAAATTTAACTCAATTTAAAGAAGATGATTATTTAGATGAATGTAAGGAAGATATAGAAAATTCAAAGCATTCAAAATTTCCTATAATTTCTAAGGATAATAAGTATTTAGGACTTTTAAGCAGAAACCATCTTATAAATCCTTCAAGAAAGAAGGTTATATTGGTTGATCACAATGAAATTGGACAAAGTGCTGATGGCATTAAACAAGCTGAAATATTAGAAGTTATAGATCATCATAAAATAGGTGATATTAAAACTCCAATACCTATTAGTTTTAGAAATATACCTGTTGGAAGTACAAATACAATTATTTATAAGATGTACAAAGAGCATAATATAGATATTGACAGAAAAATAGCTGGACTCATGCTTTCTGGAATTATATCAGATACACTTCTATTAAAATCACCAACTACTACTGATTTTGACAAGCAGGTTGTGGATGAACTTATACAAATACTTAATATTGACTTGTATACCTATGCCATGGAAATGTTTGTTGCAGGAACATCATTAGAAGGTAAAACCATGGGGGAAATCATATGTCAAGATTTCAAAAAATTTAATTTAGAAAGTAAAAATGTTGGAATTTCTCAAGTATTCACTATGGATATAAATGAAATAATGAATAGAAAAGATGATTATATAAAAATGCTTGATGAAATAACTTTAGACAAGGATTATTATGTAATAGTTATGGCTGTAACAGATATAGTTAATGAAGGTTCATATATTTTTTATACTTCTGCCAAAGAAAAGCTTATTAGCTATACATTTAATAATGAATCAGTATATCAAGGAATTTTTATTGATAAATGTGTTTCTAGAAAAAAACAAATTGTTCCAAATTTAATAAATGCTATAAGACAATTAAATTATAATTAATAGAATAACAATAGATGACAAAATGTATGTCATTGGTTATGAATAACCGTAACGACCCTGTCATTCTGAAGGCGTAGCCTGCTTCACTACGCTTAAGAATGGCATTTTTCTAATCTAATAGATTCTATTAATATTAAAATTTTCGTTATTTAATTTTTTTATAATATGTTGGATATGAGTTTCACTATTTGTTTCCACTGTCACTTCAAGCTGAACATTCATAAAACGATCCATTGCCTTAAATTGATTGTGTTCAAGTTTTATTACGTTAGCACCTGATCCAGCTAATATTTCAGATACTTTTAAAAGTTGTCCTGGTTTGTCTGGAAGATCAACAGAAAAGCAAAATATCCTACCTCTAGTAACAAGACCTTTATTAATTAATGATGAAATTGTCAAAACATCAATATTACCGCCACTTACTACACAAGCTACATTTTTATTTTTAATATTTAATTTTTTAAGTGCTGCTAAAGGTAATATTCCAGAAGTTTCAGCAATAAGTTTATGCTTCTCTACAAGCATTAGAAGTGCTTCAGTCATATCTTCTTCAGATACTTCAATTATTCCATCAACATATTTATTTACTATTGAGTATGTTAAATCACCAGGTCTTTTAACAGCTACTCCTTCAGCTGTAGTGCAGCAGGATTCAAGTTCAACAATATGCCCATGGCTTAATGATTTTTTCATAGTTAAAGCTCCAGAAGGTTCTACTCCTGTAACTCGTATGGATGGGTTTAAACTTTTAGCAATAAGGGCTATACCGCTTATAAGTCCTCCACCACCAACTGGAACTAATATTTCGTCTACATTTGATAGTTCTTCAATTATTTCTAAGCCAACAGTTCCCTGGCCGCATAGTACATCATAATCATCAAATGCATGTACAAAGGTATATCCTTTTTCTTTTGCAAGGCGCAAAGCTTCTGCGTATGATTCATCATATACATTTCCATGAATTAATACTTCTGAACCATAGGATCGTGTTCCTTCAATTTTTATGAGGGGAGTGACATTAGGCATAACAATAATTGAGTTAATTCCAGATTTTTGTGCAGATAATGCAACTCCTTGGGCATGATTTCCTGCAGATGAAGTAATAACTCCTTTTTCCTTTTCTTCTTTTGTTAGATTAGAAATCTTGTTAAAGGCTCCTCTTACTTTAAATGAGCCTGTTACTTGTAAATTTTCAGGTTTAATATAAACATTGTTGCCATATTCCTTGCTAAAGAAATCACTATAAATTAAGTTGGTATTTTTTATAGTACCTTTTAAATTTTGTGCAGCTTTTCTTATATCTTCCTCATGATTTCTGTTTTCATAATTAAATAAATCTGTATTCATTATTACCTCCTGTGTATATATTAAATTTATTATTATTTTTCTTTTAATTCGTTGATTATAATGTTGATAGGCTATTGCAGTCTCGTTCTCTAATTTTTCTACCTCTTACGTCGTAAAAAATGGGAGCTCAATGTATAAGACCTATCATCTATTTTTAGAGAAAAAACGCTCTAAAAATGGAGTAAGTCATAAAAAAAGCGGGTTCTCGAAAGGACGAGAAAACCCGCGGTACCACCTTATTTGTGTATTACACCTCTTTTTGATCAATTAATCATAGGCATTTTAACGGTGCCAACCGCTTTTGCTTACTAAATATATCATATATTATTCAGAAAAGTTCTCAAGAGTGATTTGTGAATAACTATGCTACTGTTTTACACCATACAACAGCTCTCTTAAAACAAGTATTATACACCAGTCTCTATCAACGAAATGTTATTAAATATGTAAATGATTTTATATTTCAAGTTATATTTTGTCAAGAAATTTTTTATAAATTTTACAAAAAAGTTATTGACAATAATAAATGGCGTGTGTATAAT
>JAQVWY010000089.1:0-6044 GCA_028709465.1 Tissierellia bacterium
AGTAAAATTTGAAATATGAGGTAACCTGATAACTGCAATATCTATTAATTTTTTTCCAATTGTACTTGCAAGTCTTACGGACAAACTGTCCTCATCTTCTATATCCACATTCAAATAAGGCACAACGCCTAATGTATTTACTTTAGTAATATCATAAAGCATTTCAAGACCAGGTTTTAGGAATTTCTCTTCACCCCTAAATTTATTTATTACAAATCCTTTAACTCTCGTTCTTTCTTCCTCATTGAATAAAAGCATAGTACCAGCTAATGATGCAAATACTCCACCTCTATCAATATCGCCAACGATAATAACAGGAGCATCAACTAACTTTGCCATACCCATATTAACAATATCTTTATCTCTTAAATTAATTTCTGCTGGGCTTCCAGCTCCTTCAATAACTATTATGTCATTTTCTTCCGCTAAAGAATTGTAAGCACTCATAATGTGGGGAATCATATCTTCTTTATATGAATTATATTCTCCTGCAGTCATATCGACAAAAACCTTGCCATTTAATACTATTTGTGATCCTTTGCTGCCAGTAGGTTTCAATAAAATAGGATTCATTCTCACATCAGGTTCAATACCTGCTGCTTCTGCCTGCACTGCTTGAGCCCTGCCCATTTCCAATCCATTTTTTGTAATATATGAATTAAGAGCCATATTTTGAGACTTAAATGGAGCAACTTTATACCCATCCTGTTTAAAAATCCTGCAAAGAGCAGCAGTAATTAAACTTTTACCTGCATTTGAATTGGTTCCTTGAATCATTATAACTTTAGCCATTTATTTCAACGCCTCCCATTTTTATGCACCAAACTTTTAGTTATGACATCCACTAATCCTTTTTCATGCTTTCCTGTAATTGTACTTGTCTGATGATCAGAAACTATTATAATTTTCGTATCATTATTAATATTGTCATAAATTTCTTTAATAAATTCCTTATCTATTTTTTCAATAAATTCAATTTTACCTCTCAAATCTTTTCTATGTGATACTTCATCTGTTCCGTTAATATGAGCTATAACTGTATCATAGTTTTGAATTTCCTTTAAAACAGTTTTTGATTTTTCGTATAAATCAGTATTTATATCACCTGTTGAATTTTTTGTATATGCTAAATTTATATTCATTGATTTAGCAATACCTTTAACTATGTCTGCATGACAAACACAAGAACTTGATTTGTTATAAAGCTCTTTAAAAGTAGGTAATTTTGAAATTTCTGAAGCTCCCCATGGATAAAACATGTAGGTTCTTCCAAGTATACGAAATGTATTTTCTTCAATAAAATCTTTTAATGCTTTTATGCTTTTAAAATCTTTAAGCATTAAATCCATATGTAGTCCAACATATTCATGGGGTGGAAAATCCAATTCTATGGGGCATAATTCCTTTTTAATAACTATTAAATTTCTATAATCACTTATATGAATAAATTTAATTTTATCGCTATTTTTTATGTTAAGTGATAATTCTTCTTTTTTCTCTTTTGATAATCCCATACCATAGAAAGATTCTAATTTATTGTCTTTACAGCTTATTAAATTGCAGCGTAGCACAACTTCATGTTCTAAAACATTAACTCCTGCTGACAAAGCCTCTAAATAAGCTCTGTTTTTAGGTATTAATCCTTCATCCACACCAAGAATAGAAAGTATGCAGTTTAAACTGTCAGGTTGCCTGTATAAAGGATAAAAGTATGTTTTAAAATGACTCCCTTGACTTTTTATTTTATCTATAGCAGGAGTAAACGCATATTCTAGGGGTGTTTTGTTATCTATTTCAGCAATTTTATCTTCGCTGACACCATCTAATATAATTAATATTGTTTTCATTTCTCTACCAAAATATCTTTTAATTTTTCTATAAATATTTTATTTTCATGTTCTTTTTTTACAGCAATTCTGTAATATTCATTTGATATATTTCTGTAATTTGAGCAGCTTCTTATCAATATTCCCCTTTTTAGCATTTCTGATTTTAAATCTATTTCATCACATTCTAGTTTAAAGAAAATATAATTTGCATATGAATCGAATATTTTAATATTATATTTATTTAATTCATTTATTAAATAGTTTCTTTCTTTTTTTATATATTCAATAGTTTTTACAACATATTCTTTTTCTTCTAGTGCAGCAATTCCAGCTTCTTGAGCTATTACTGATACATTCCATGGCGGTCCTGATTCTTTTAGACCTTTTATAACTGTAGTATTTGGACATAAGCAGTAACCAAGCCTTATTCCAGGTATTGAATAAACCTTTGTAAATGCTTTTAAAATAATAAGATTATCGTATTGTTTTAAAATATCCTGAACGCTGTAATTTTCTTTATCTTCTATAAAATCTATGAAACATTCATCAATTACTACAGCAGCATTTATTTTTTTGCATTGTAATATTATTTTTTCAAGCAAATTTTTATCTGTAAGTTGACCTGTAGGGTTATTAGGATTACAAATAAATACAATGTCTGTTTTTTGGTCAATTATATCTAATATATCTTCTTTAATTTTAAAGTTATTATCTTCTGATAGATTATAATACTTTATTTTACAATTAACAGTTTTTAAGGATTGTTCATATTCGCTGAATGTGGGGGCAGTGAGTATTGCATTATGAGGTTTTAAATAAAGAACAATTCTAAATATTGCTTCTGCAGCCCCATTAGAACAAAATATCCATTCCCTGGGAACTTGTTCTTGAATGGATAATCTGTTTATCAATTTATTACAATCAATATCTGGATATCTGTCTGCATATTCAATTGAATTTATCATTGCTTTCCTTACATTGTTATGTATTCCTAAAGGATTAATGTTAGATGAAAAATCAATAATGCTGTTTTCATCTATTCCTGATTCTTTTGATGCTGAAAAAATATCTGCACCGTGACTGCTAATTTTCATGTTAAACTCCTAAATATATGAAACGAAGGATCTTCTGAAGAAGTGTGTGTATAAGATCCTTCGTTCACTTTTTATTAAAATGGCAATTTCATTCGAATTTTACATTAAATTAAAATTACCACACCAATAATTAAACAAATTATTGAAGTTGCATACATCAATTTATTTGCTTTTTTGATATCTTGAATTTCTATTTCTCTCATATTATCACCAATTGTTGGCTTTTGTACTAATATACCTTTATAATAATTACTTCCCCCTAACATTATGTTTAATGCTCCAGCGCATACAGATTCTGTTTGTGCTGAGTTTGGGCTTTTATGATTAAATCTGTCTCTTTTAAATATTCTATAAGCTGACTTATAATCAAAACCTATTATAAAAGATGCTGCAATCATCAAATATGCTGAAATTCTAGAAGGAATGAAATTTGCCACATCATCAGCCATAGCAGAAAATCTGCCAAAATTAATATACCTTTCATTTTTATATCCAACCATTGAATCAAGAGTATTTATAGCTTTATACATGAATCCTAAAGGAGCACCGCCTATTATTATAAAAATAAGGGGTGCTATAACACCATCTGATGCATTTTCAGCAACAGTTTCAACAGTTGCTTTTGCTATGGATATTTCATCTAAATTTTCTGTGTCTCTTCCAACTATATAAGATAAAAATTTTCGAGCTTCTGTTAGGTTATTATTTTTAAGAGATGTATATACCTTCATGCTTTCATCTTTTAAACTTCTAGTTGCCAATATGTAATAACACATAATACTTTCTAATGTGAT
This sequence comes from Tissierellia bacterium, assembly GCA_028709465.1. GTDB lineage: Bacteria > Bacillota > Clostridia > Tissierellales > Sedimentibacteraceae > Sedimentibacter. The sequence continues at coordinate 3,718 of JAQVWY010000089.1, forward strand.
CCCTAAATATTCATTTATTTCATATATAAAATACAATATCATGAAAGGTACAATAAATGAAAAACCTACAACTATAAACCATAATATTATGCCTGATTTTCTTTCATCTTCTTCGTTGTTTAAGTTTATTCTTAATATATTTTCTAATTTCGTAATTATATTTCCAATTAGCCTGATTGGATGAGGAAATCCTTGAGGATCTCCAATTATTAAATCTAATAAATAACCTATAATTAATGGTAGCATGATAAACCTCCTAAGGGGTCAGGGCTAAAAAAAAATCCTCCAAATTTTTGGAAGACGTTATAACATGTGGTTTGTACCTGCAATATTATTTTAGATAATCCTCCCGAAAATCTTCAATGCATCATTTGGCAGGTCTCCTGACTATCGGTTCATTTAACGCTCACCTTCCCGTGGCATAGCACAGTGGATTGAGAATTATCACCTTTCACAGTAGCGGGGGCTGTAACAGATTTCACTGTTTTCCCTATTAAAACATTCGTTACCAAAAGATTAATATTTAATTGTTATAATTGTATAACACGGAATTAGAATTGTCAATAAATGATTACATATTTTATATAATTATATATTTAATTCATTCTAATTTGTTTTTATTTTTTATTTATATTTTTAGTTATTATAACGTCAATCCATCATAAAATTATATAAGAATATATTTTTAGGGGGAATTATGGATAAAATAATTAAAAAAATTAATATTACATTTCTAATAGCATTAATTATTATATTTATAATTAATATATACATAAATTTATCAAAGTCAGTTATTATAATTGATGGTTCAGGAGAACCTCAAGTTAAAAAAACAAAAATTTTAATTGACCCAGGACACGGAGGTGTAGATCCAGGTACATCAGGAGATTTAAGAAAACCTGAAGCTCCTATAAATCTTGACATTTCTAAAAAACTTATGAAATTTTTAGAAGGTAGCGGATTTGAGGTGGAAATGACCAGATATGATGATAATGGCTTGTATACAGAAAAATCTAATTCCATAAAGGAAAAGAAAAATGAAGATTTATCAAATAGAGTTAAAGTAATAAATAGCTCTGAAGCAGATTTAGCCATATCTATTCATCTAAACTCATTCCCTCAAAAACAATATTATGGTGCTCATTGTTTTTATAAAAAAAGCAGCGAAGAAAGTAAAATAGCTGCTGATATTTTTCAAAACTATTTAAAAGAAATATTAGATAAAAATAACAAACGTGTACCGCAAGTTAAAAAGGATATTAAAATAATGGATAATTCTACAATTCCTATAGTATTAGTTGAATGTGGTTTTCTTTCAAACAATGAAGAAGAGAAAAAATTGCTGACTGATGAGTATCAAGAAAAAATTGCATGGGCAATCTATGCAGGTATATTAGATTATTTTAAAGAGCAAAATTGACAATAACAATTTATTTAACTTGATTTGATTTCTTCCCCACTTATAAGTGAGGAATTTTTTTTGCAGTATTTTGTAAAATAATTGTTTATCTTTAATTTAATTGTTGAAAATTCAAATATCCTGTAGTATAATGCTTATAAAAATACACATTCATAATATTGGAGGATATTAAATGGATTTTAATGAAGTTGAGTCATTTTTAACTAATATTAAATCTGTCATCTCCTGTAAAATTATTGCAGATGAAGATGGTGCTATTATAGAGGTTCACATATTAGCAGATAACAGCAGACATACAAAGCAAATTGCCCGAGATATTCGTTCAACTCTAATAACAAAATTTAATATTCTTGTTGATTATAAATTAATAAGTGTCGCGCAACTTACCCAGAACTTAACAACAAATACTTCCTACAGATTAGCTTATGATGGATATTCAAATGAAACAACAAACGATTACATAAAGTTATGTGTAAAACTTTCCTGTGATGATAATGAATTTTCTGGTGAATCACAAGGTATCAAGTCAGAAAAGAACATATTAAAAATTGCTGCTGCAGCTACTATAGATGCTGTAAAAAATGCAATTGGACTAGATTGTTTTTTAATTGAAGATATTCAAACAAGCAAAATAGCTGGACAAGAAGTGGTAATCACTGCAATTACACAAATTAAACAAGGTGAAGAATGTATTCTTACTGGATCATCCATAGTTGTAAACAATAAAATTGATGCTGTTATTAAGTCAACATTAAATGCAATTAATCGAAAGGTCTGCTTATTAATTTAATTGTTAAATAATGATATGATTGGGCTGACTATTATAAAAAAATTTTTAGCGTAGAGAATCCTTCCTGTTCTATTAGAGACGAACAGAGATCATTAGGAGGATTTTCAAATGAAAAAA
>JAQVWY010000089.1:6144-11647 GCA_028709465.1 Tissierellia bacterium
TATATCTTTTCTTAAATAGTTCTTTTATGGCTGAACTTATGGCTATAATATTAGATAAGAAGTTTAGTGACATATGGAAAAATAATATGTTAGGAATAATGTATAACATTGTATTAGTTAGTTTATTGGGAATAGTGGTAACCTTCAGCTATGATAGCTATGGAGTTGGCGGAATAATCTTATTTTTCATACCATTAATGCTTGCTAGATATACATTTAAGCTATATTTAGATATGAGAAAAAATTATTTTGAAACTGTTAATGTATTAATAAGAACAATAGAAGCAAATGATCCATATACAAGTGGACATTCCTTAAGAGTTAGTGCTTATGCTGAATGTATAGCCAGAAAACTTTGTCTTCCTCAAAATAAAATAGATACAATAAAAAGTGCTGCATTGCTTCATGACATAGGAAAGATTGGAATTGACAAAAAAATATTAAACAAAACTAGCAAACTGGAAAATGATGAATTTAATATAATTAAGAAACACTCAGAAATAGGTGCTACTATAATTTCCGATTTAAGCTTTTTAGCTAATATTTCTGAAATTATAAGACATCATCATGAAAGAAATGATGGAAAGGGATATCCTGACGGCTTGTCTTATGAAAAAATACCGCTAGAAACCTCTATATTAACTATTGCTGATTCCTTCGATGCAATGACAACAAACAGACCATATAGAGAAGCAATGGATTTGGAAACTGCTTTAGAACAAATTAAAGAAAATTCTGGGACTCAGTTTAATCCGGATATTGTTGAAGAATCCATAATAGCATTAAGAGAATCCTTTTACTCTATTAATACTAATTACTAAAAAATACTGGAGTTATTTATGTTAATAGAAATCATAATAGTATCTATAATATCTATTATTATATTGATTATAAGAAAAGTTAAATTAAATTTATCTCAAATAAAAATAAAAGTTAAAGGTTATCAAATACTTATTATAATGGCAGTAATTGAAATTACTGCTGTATTTTTGTTTAAAGCATTTCCTGATAGTAAAATCTTTAAAATATTATCTTTAAGCTATATTATTTATCCTGCAATAATGATAGTTACTTTAATAAATTTTAAAAACTATTTTATGAAACTATTTTTTTTGGGAACCTTATTAAATTTTATAGCAGTTGCATTTAATGATTTTAAAATGCCTGTATATATTTTAGAAAATATTGCTAATAGTCAGGCAACAATAATACTTCTTGAATCTGGTCAAGATCTAATACATTCATTAATGACAGATTCAACTAGATTTAAAATATTATGTGACATAATAACACTTTCTCCTCCATACCCTTTTGTAAAAACAATTAGTATTGGAGATATATTATTGTTGCTGGGTGTATTCGTATTTTGGCAAGAATTATTTTATTAAAACACTGCTTGTACTAAAAACATATAAATAAGGGTCCCCCCTAATATGCTAATAAGATTATTTCTTTTCCATACATGTAAAACCGCTACTATTGCAATAGAAATTATTTCAGGTATGCCATATGGAATTTCTGTAATACGAACATTTTTTACGCAATAAACGATCAACATACCTATAACTGCAGGAGGCAAAACTCTGCCTAAATAAACAATATATTTAGGAGTTTCATTGTGACTTGAAAATACAAGAAATGGTACAGCTCTAGTAAAAAATGTAACTAATGCAATAACTGTTATGATTATTATTGATTGACTAGCTGAAATGATCATTATTCTGTCTCCTCTTTTTCAACACTTATTCTTTCTTCTATTTTGTTTCTTATGATTGTTAAAACAATTAATATTAGCAACATGGAAGGAAGAAGAAAATTATCACTTCCAAAAATCACAAGGCATAAAAGAGAAATTATTATTCCAGTTATTGCTGGTATATGAGAAGTAACAAAAAGCCACTGCTCTACAAATATTACAACAAATAATGCTGTCATAGCAAAATCTATTCCCTTTGAGTTAATGGTAATCAGAGATCCAGCAACTGATCCTATAAAAGAACCTAAAACCCAATAAGATTGATTTAATAAAGCTATAAAAAATAAAAAATAATTTTTATTAATTCCTTCAGGTGAATCGGTTAAGCATAATAAAGAATATGTTTCATCAGTTAACGAGAATATCATATAAGGTTTAAATTTACCCATATTTTTAAACTTATCAATCATTGAAAGACCATAAAATACATGCCTGATATTTACCATTAATGTTATGAATGCAATATTAATTAATCCTATATCTCCAGTAAATAAATTTATAGCTACATACTGCATGGATCCTGCATAAATTAATGTACTTGCTAATATTGCCCATAAAAAATTATATCCCTTATTTTCAAATAAAACTCCAAAAGCTATACCAATAAACAAATACCCTAGAAAAACGGGTATAGTATATGGAAATGCAGCTTTTAGAGCTTTCAATTTTTCGTTCATAATTCCTCCATTTTGTCATATGTAAAAGTGAAACTTTTTAAATTATATATCAAATAAATAAAAAAATCTATACTAATTTTAAAACATATATTTACAAACCACTAAGGCAGCTATAATTGAAGCAACGTGAGACATTAACCCTACCTTTATTGTATATCTAGAATTAGTAATTCCAACAGCTCCAAAATATACCGCTGCAGTATAGAATATAGTTTCAGCTGATCCCATTAAAACAGCTGCACTTCTACCAATATAGGAATCTGCGCCATGATTTTCTAATATAGTTTGTATAACACCGTATGAAGCTCCTCCTGATAGAGGTTTTACTATAATAAGTGATAAAAGCTCCGCTGGAAAACCAATAAACGTTGTAATAGGCTGAATAATTTTTACAATAAATTCTTCTGCACCTGATTGAATAAACAAATTTACTGCAAATATTATTGCTATAATATAAGGTAGAATTTTAACTGCTGACTTAGCACCATCAAAAGCACCTTCCACAAAAACCGAGTAAATATCAACTTCTTTTATCATACCATAAAACAAAATTCCTCCTATTACAAAAGGTAAAATAAAATCAGATATTTTCATAGTATACTTTTCCTTTCGTAATATTTAGCAAATAATATTGATATTATTGTAGAAAAGCAAGTAGCTATTATTGTAGGCAATATTATATCTGTTGGATTAACAGCACCTGCATCAGATCTTAATTTAATTACACTTAAAGGTATCAATTGAATTGAAGACATGTTAATAATTAAAAGCATACACATTGAATTTGATGCAACATTTTTATTTTTATTAATTTTTTGCATTTCTTCCATTGCTTTAATACCTAGAACAGTAGCTGAATTGCCTATTCCAAACATATTTGCCAAGATAGTCATTATAACTGCATTTACCGCTTCCTTACTATTTTGTATATCTTTAAACAACAATCTGGTAATAGGCTTTAAAAAATTAGATAATTTATCTAATATACCAGATTTTTCAGCTATGCGCATTAAACCAGACCAAAAGGCCATAATAGAAACTAAACTTAACACCAAATCTACAGACTTTTGAATGTCAAATAAAAGCACCTTAGATATAACTTCTGGTTTACCTGAAAATATTGAAAATATTAGTCCAAAAGTAATTAAACCAAACCATACCTTTTTCAAAAAATATCCCCCCCACTAACATACATTTATATTTAGTAACATTTTTTGTATTTACTATATATTTACTATAAATGAACTAAATTTTTGTTAGGTTATGAATAACTAACTTTATATGTCATTCGGGTAGTTCCTTTACTAATATTCAGTATGACAGAATAATTATGATTATTCATAACAATGACAAAAAATATATATTTTAAAAAAAATAAACATAGTATTAAATACTATGTTTATTTTTATATATAAATACATAATTAACATAATTTAATTATTAGATGTGACTTGATTACGAATTTTTTCTACACTTATTTCAAGAACCCTCTTTGCTTCAGCCTTCGTTACTGTTATATCTAAATTCTTGTATTGAATTTTCCCGCCTACTTCTGGAATTTCTTCAAAAATCATAGTTAACCATCCATTAACAGTAGAAATATCTAATTCTTCATCAGGTTCAATATCAAACAAATCAAACATATCATCAATATCTGCATTACATGATATAAGATATTTATCTTCACCTATTTTTTTAAACCATTCTACAACTTCATCATGCTCATCCCAGATTTCTCCAACAAGCTCTTCTATTATATCTTCCATTGTAACTAAACCAGCAGTTCCACCATATTCATCTATAACTATTGCCATATGCAATTTAGAGAGCTGTAAATCCTTTAATAAATCGGAAATTTTTTTATTTGGAGTTACATATAAAACATCAGAAATAAGCTTTTTAAAGTCTTTTTCCTTTCTGTTTACTGCTTGATAAAAATCCTTTTCATGAAGTACGCCAATAATGTTATCGATATTATCTTGATATACTGGAAGTCTTGAATATCCACTTGTTAGGAAGCTCTCTTTAACATATTCTATTGTATCTTCATCTTCTATTGCTACAATATCTGTTCTTGGTGTAAAAATATCTTCGACGCTCACTTCATTAAATTCAATAGCTGACCTAATCAAATCACTTTCATTTTTATTCATTACACCTTCATTTTCAACTTCATTAATCATAGTAATTAATTCATCCTCTATAAGAGATGTTTCTTCATCAAATTCCATATTACTATTAATAATTTTATTAAAATTCGCAATAATATAATTAATTGGAGAAAAAATAAAAATACACACTTTTAAAATAGGGGCAGAAAAGATTGCAAATTTTACAGACCTCTTTTTAACTATAATTGTTGGTAAAAAAACTCCCAAAATAAGTATTACTGCTATCATTATTACAATTGAAAAAACAACTCCAATTTTTTTGTAATAATTGTAAAAAAATACAGTTGACAAAGATACAGCTGTAATATTAGAAATATTTAAACCTATAATTATAGTTGACAATAGTTTATCATAATCTTCAATTAACCTTAATGTCAAGCCTACCTTCTTATTACCTGAATTTACTAAATTTTTAATACGAACTTTATTAAAATTAGTAAAAGCAGTTTGGGAAGCAGTAAAAAAAGCTGATACAATTATAAATAAACAAAAAACTAAGACCTGACTTATGGCGTCACTATCCATTCAATAATTCACTCCCATTTGATATATTTTAGTATATATCTAGTATAAAGGAACTATTCAACCATGTCAATTAATTTATGTATATGATTTAAATACCAATATTGCTATGAATAATCAATCTCCCTATCGGAATAATAATTGTACAAAATAATAGTTTATTTATAAATTAAGAAACGTTTAAGAAATTATTAATTATTTTAATGACAATAAAGTGATATACTAACGTTGATAATACAAGACTTATAATATGTAGTAATGGAGGGAATAAATTGTTATCGTTTATAAGCGGGTTTAATTTAATAATTTTTCTATTGTTTACAGGATTTTATTTATATCAGGTTTTTTATGTCTTAGTGGCATTAGTTTATAAAAGT
>JAQVWY010000163.1 GCA_028709465.1 Tissierellia bacterium
AGGTATATTTAAATACAGTATAACATCAGGTGCTCCTTTATTTTGGATAGTATTAGGGATCGGCATTAGTGTGAATGTGAGAGTGAAAAATAAATTAGATATGAATGAGTAGCATTGAAGGTGACTAAATGAAAATATTAAAAGAATATAAAGGTACAGTTAGTTTGTTAATTACTTCTACAATTATCTTTATACAATCTTTATTATTTTACCTTACATGGAATTTGATATATAATGACACTATGAGATATAGCCCTTTTTACAATAAAGGGTTAATTTTATTGGTTGCAATATATGTGTTAATGTATGTAGCTTTTTCAAACATATACGGTGGGTTTAAAATTGGGCATTTTAGAGTTTCTGATGTAATATATTCTCAATTGTTATCTATTTTATTTGTTAATGCAATAACTTATGCAGAAGTGAGTTTAATGGATAGAAGATTATTAAATCCAGCAGCATTTATTATAATGACTATGCTCCAGATAATTATATCAATTATATGGTCTTATTTTTCTAATAGATTCTATTATAAAATATTTCCACCAATGGACATAATAATTGTATATGGTAATGAAAATGTAAATACATTTATAAATAAAATGAATAAAAGATGGGATAAATATAAAATATGTAAATTAGTGAATATAAAAGACGGATATGAAGCTGTAATGTCAGAAATTAATGGATATGATGCGGTTGTTATATATGATGTAGTTTCTAATTTAAGAAATAAAATATTAAAAGAATGTTATAAAAGGTCTATTAGCGTATATGTAACTCCAAAGATTTCTGATATAATTATTGGAAGTTCCGATTCTGTACATTTATTTGATACTCCTTTATTATTAAGTAAAAATACTGGTATGTCATATGAACAGGCATTTTTTAAACGTGTCATTGATATATTGATTTCATTTATTTTGGTTATTATAACTTCTCCAATAATGGTGATAATTTCAATATTAATTAAATTATCTGATGGAGGTCCTATATTATTTAGGCAAAATAGATTAACAATCAACAATAAGGTGTTTGTTATATATAAATTTAGAAGTATGGTAGTAGATGCTGAAAAAGATGGTATACCAAGGCTTACTATAAAAAAAGATGACAGAATTACCAATGTGGGAAGAATTATTCGTAAAATAAGATTTGATGAATTACCTCAACTTTTTAATGTATTAAAGGGAGACATGTCTTTAGTTGGGCCAAGGCCAGAACGTCCAGAAATAGCAAAAGAATATATAGAAATCGTGCCTGAATTCGATTTCAGAACTAAAGTTAAGGCTGGATTAACGGGATATGCTCAAATAATGGGGAAGTACAATACAACAGCATATGATAAACTTAAATTAGATATGATGTATATTGAAAAATTTTCATTAATATTAGATTTTAAAATATTGTTAATGACATTTAAATATGTTTTTACACCAAGTAGTGAAGAAAGTACGGAAGGCTTCGATAAAAATGAAATGTTTGCAGAAGCAGATTATGAATGCAGCATTACTCAAAAGGATTAACTATGGATTTATCAATAATAATTGTTAACTATAATACAAGAGAATTAACCCATCAAACTATAGATTCAATAATTAAAAATACACAAAATATCAATTATGAGATTATTGTAGCTGATAATTCAACAGATAAAGGACAACAATGTAATTACAAAAATGAAAAAGTAAAAATTTATAAAATTGAAAATCATGGATTTGGACATGGCTGTAATGCTGGAGCTAAAAAAGCTCAAGGCAAGTATTTACTGTTTTTAAATTCAGACACATTAATACTTGATAACTCATTATATAAAAGCGTTAATTATATTAATTGTAATGATAATATAGGAATTTTAGGCGCAAAAATATTATTAAAGGATGGAAATTTAGATCATGGATGTAAAAGAGGATTTCCTACACCAAGTGCGGCTTTTTATTATTATATAGGGTTAGATAGAAAGTTTCCTTATTCAAAGAAATATGGAAGGTACAGACAAACATTTCTCAATGAAAATGAAATAAATGAAGTCGACAGTGTATCAGGTGCCTTCTTAATGATTTCGAAAGATTTATTCGATGAGATAAATGGATTTGATGAAACCTTTTTTATGTATGGGGAAGATTTAGATTTATGCTATAGAGTTAAAGAAAAAGGATACAAAGTAATATACTATGCAGATGCTGTAATTACTCACCTAAAAGGTCAAAGCGGGCTTCATAAATCTTCTGAAATTGTAATATATCATTTTTATAATGCAATGATATTATTTTATGAGAAACATTATAAAAATAAATATAATAAAATTGTTAGTTTATTAGTATATAGTGCTATAAAAGTGAAGTACCTATTAACACTGATAAAACATAGGGGTAAATAAAATGATTGATATTTTATTGGCTTCATATAATGGAGAAAAATATATTGGTGAACAAATAGAATCTATATTAAATCAAACATATCAGGATTGGTTTTTGTATATTAAAGATGATTGTTCAATTGATAATACATTGGATATTGCATTAGAGTATGAAAGAAAATATATAGATAAAATCAAAGTTATAAAATCTGATATTCCATCTGGTTCTGCCAAAAATAATTTTTTTAGTATGTTACCATACTCCCAAAATGATTATATTATGACTTGCGATCAAGATGATATTTGGTTACCTAATAAAATAGAGTTAACATTTAATAAAATGAAAGATGTTGAAAAAGAAAACTCAAATATACCTATATTAATCCATACAGACTTAAAGGTTGTAGAT
>JAQVWY010000090.1 GCA_028709465.1 Tissierellia bacterium
CCTGTTCTTGGCGGGTCCATAAAAACAATGTCAACAGATTGCTTTTCAGATGCCATATTAATCATAAATTCTCCAGCATCACTATTATAAAAATATATATTATTAATTTTATTTCGTTTAGCATTATTGATAGAATCCCGCACTGCATCGCGATTTAGTTCTACCCCTATGACCTTTTTAACATGGTCGCTAGCAATTATGCCTATTGTTCCTATTCCACAGTATGCATCAATAATTGTCTCATTACCTTTCAAAGATGCATATTCTATTGCCTTGTTATAAAGAATTTCAGTTTGCACAGGATTTATTTGATAAAATGATTTAGGAGAAATTCTAAAAACCTTATTACATATTGTATCTTCAATAAATCCTTTGCCGAAAATCACCTGCTCTTTTTCGCCTAATATCATACTTGTTCTTTTGTTATTAACATTTAATACTATCGTTGTTATCTCTGGGTGAAGCTTTAACAATGCCTTAACGAAATTATTTTTTGATGGAAATATCGGAGAAGAAAGAACAAGAATAACCATAATCTCTTTGCTATTAAATCCTGTTCGTATTAAAACATGTCTTAATAATCCATTACCTGTATCCTCATTATATGTTTTAATTTTAAAAGACTTAATCATATTTCTTATTGATACAATAATTTTATCAGCTCTTTGGTCTTCTATAAGACAACTTTCAATTGGAACAACTCTATGACTATTTGCCTCATATACTCCTGATATTATATTACCCTTTCTATCAGTATCAAATACTGCATGCACCTTGTTTCTATAATGATATGGATCATCCATTCCTATGATAGTTTCTACTTTACAGTATTTAATTAAAAGATCTTCCACCATTTTTTGCTTCATTTCTAATTGATTTTCATAATTAACATGCAGAAGCTGACATCCTCCGCATTTATTATAAACAGAACAACGTTTTATCTCATTGTTTTCCTTTTGCATAAATTACTTCCTTTTTTATATAAAAATTTAAAAATATTACAATATAATAAGCTTAAAAATAAATAACTACTATTATTATACTAATTAGCTAATTATAACATATGCTTTCCAAATTTAAATAAAAAAATAATTAACAAAATATAACAAAGGCTACTGCAAAATAAATGCAACAGCCATATACTATTTTAATATCCCTATATTTATTTTAATATTGTCGTACCTAACGCTTTTTTAAATACACGTTTCTTCTTATCTTTCTTTTCTTCAATATTTTGATATTCATATTCCCAATAAATATTTCCATTCAATGCCTTTGAATCATAATCATCTAATACGTACCTAACTTCTTTAGATAGTGCAAATAAAGCTATGACATTTGGTATTGCCATTATTCCCATGGACATATCCGCTAATTCCCACACAAATTCTGGTTCTATCATTGTCCCTACCACTAAGGCTATAATTGATACTATTTTAAAAGTATTTAAAGTCATAGACTTTCCATTAAACAAATATTTTACATTGGATTCAGCAAAGAAATACCAGCCAACTATTGTTGTTAAAGAGAAAAATGATAAACAAACTGATAAAAACATTCCTCCAAGTTTTCCAAAAATTAAAGCAAAACCGTTTTGTGTCATGACTGTTCCGCTTTGAACCATTACTGATGCTGGTATTGTTGGATCATATGAACCTGATGCCATGTTTACCATAACAGTAGATGTACAAATCAAGAATGTTGAAATAAATACTCCTATCATTGCAGTAAAACCTTGTTCTGCTGGATGCTTTGTATCAGCAACTGCATGAGAGTGAGGAGTAGAACCCATACCAGCTTCATTAGAAAACAAGCCTCTTGCCAAACCAAATCTTATAGTTTGTTGAACTGTTATCCCTAATACTCCTCCGCCAATTGCGCCTGGTGTAAAAGCTCCTACGAAAATACTCTTTAATGATGAAATAAATCCTCCGAAGTTTAAAGCAATAATTGCAATGCTTCCAAATATATAAGCACCAGCCATTATTGGTACTACTGTTTCAGCAAAAGAAGCTATTCTTCCCATGCCGCCCATTAATATTAAAGCAACTATTATAGTAAGGCCTATTGTAACTCCTATAACTGGAATATTAAATGCAGTGCTAACTGAACCAGCAACTGAATTAGATTGAACCATAATACCTACAATTCCCAAAGCAACTATACATGTTATTGAGAAAAATGTAGCAAGTTTTTTTGATTTTAAACCATTTTTTATATAATAAGCAGGACCACCTACTAATTCTCCATCTTTAGTTTCTCTGTATCTTTGTGCCAATACAGACTCTGAAAATATTGTTGCCATGCCGAAGAATGCAGATATAATCATCCAAAAAGCGGCACCTGGTCCACCTGCTGCAATAGCTGTTGCAACACCAACAATATTTCCTGTTCCAACCTGTGCGGCAACTGCAGTTGATAAAGCTTGGAATGGAGTCATTTTTCCTTCTTCAGCCTTCTCTTTCTTAATAATTCCTGTAATCATTTTCCCTAATGCTGGAAATAATCTAGTGAATTGAGGAAACTTTAGCCTCACAGTCATAAATACTCCAACGCCCATAAGTCCGAAAATAAGTATATAATCCCAAAGCACTGTATTTATAATATCAACCAAACCTTTAAAATTTTCCATTATAAAAGCCTCCTTAAAAATATACGTTAATTAATAATATAATTATTAATATTTGTGATATTTTAAACGAAGACCTTCAAAAAATTTCAATAAGTTTCATATCCATATAAAATATTTTTATGAAAAATGTTTATATAATAACTAAATTTTAAAGATATGCTATTTTATTCAATTCTACTATAGTATACAATACCATCTATAAATTTTTTTAAATTAACTTTACCTCTTTTTTTACTTTTTCCTCTTATAAAGTCCATTTCTATTTTAACTTGTTCGAAATTGAATAACCCATTAGAATATTCCGTGAATATTTCATTCATATAATCTTCTATCCCAATGTTTGCAAGATTTACCATTCCAACAGTAGCAGTCCTTCTAATTCTTTGTTCCATAATTTTAGGATTATCTGTAAAGTTATTACACAGTTCTATTACAGTCATTTCTGACATTGTTTTATTATTGTCAATCAAATATTTTGCAGCATTTAATATGTCTTGACTACCTGATTCACTAAGTATCCCCATCCTCTGCATTACCCTTTTAATACCAGTGTTTCTATCTTCTTTAATATCTTCTGATTCAGAAGCATTTTGTTTTAAAGCGAATAAACTTTGAATTGTTTCTAATTTTTTGTTCATTTCTAATTTCTCTATAACATTTTTAATGACACTTTGTACTTCTATTGCATCAATAGGCTTTGATATAAAAAATTCAATGCCATTTTGGTATGCTTTTGAAATCATTTCTTTGGAAGATACTTGTGAAATCATGATATATAGAATTTCAGGATGCTTTTTCTTAATCTCTTTTAATAAACTGATTCCATCTTTATTTGGCATTAAAAAATCTAATAACACTACATCTGGTTTAATTAAATCAATTTCTTTTAGTGCATCATTCCCATTATATGCCTTACCTATAACTTCCCCTAATTCTTTATCATTTATTATTTTTTCAAGAATTTTAACCACATTTACATTGTCATCAACAATGAATATTTTCATGCAAGCCCTCCTCTAAAAATCTTTTAGGAATGCTAATTATAAAAGTCGTTCCAATTGCCAATTTAGAATTAACACTTACCTTACCTTTAAGCTGTTCTTCAACTATATATTGTACAATGCTAAGACCTAGACCTCTATTTATCTCCCCAGTTTCATAATTAATTTTAGTAGAAAATCCTGGTGAAAAAATATCCTTTATATCATTTTCATCAATTCCTTCACCATTGTCTTTTACTTGAAATATATGTTCTGTTTCACTAGTACTATGAATCATTGTAATCTTTGCATCTGATTGAGATTCGCTGATGGCATCCATGCTATTCATAATAAGATTCCTTAACACTGACATCAAATAATAGTGCTTATGGGTATAAAAATTCCCTCCCACAATAAATTCGAATTTAATATTTTTATTAATACTTTTTGACTCTCTTTTCATTGTTTCAAGTAAAATATTGTTAATATCCTTATATTCCATTCCATTATCGTTCAGCTCATTTTCTGTAATATCTTTGATTCCTCGAACAACTAACCCATTTTCTTTCTTTATTTCATGAACATCTCTAGCAATGTTTAATGCTTTATTCGCCCAGTTTTCACTATTTTGTTTGTTGCTGATTTGCTCAAATAACTCATAGGACTGTACCATAACTTTTTCAATATTATCCATATTCTTTTCTATCCAAAATATTTCAGTTTTAAGTTGAGAAGTAAGCCACAATAATTTTTTGTATCTATCTTCATGCTCCTTTTTAGTTAGCATCATATTATAGTAGTTAAATAAAGCTAAAGCAATCCAAACTATGACAGAGCGTACGAAGCTAACTATCAGCAATGATGGAATAACTTCAACAAGATTTAGTTCAGTTAAAATAAAGTATCTAAATAAACCTTCTATAAAATTTGCAGTAAAATCACATAATATTAAGGCGATTAAAACAAACCCTAAATTATCCTTCTTTCTATTATTCAATGATAATCTATAGAATATTGAATAAAAAACATAGAATAATATTTCGGGCATATAAAAAATAATAACTTCATTATCATTACTACCTGTTATTAGGTAAACTGATAATCTCATTAGATAAACCATTATCCCAGATAATAATCCCAGATATATAGGACTTATATCCTCATAATAATATAGAAATGTAACAAATATTATTATACCTGCTGATACAACAAAATTGCTATCTAATAATCCTATATGAATTTGAGATGCTAATGCAACAAATATCGATATTCCAAACATTTTTTGAATAGTTTTTACTTTCACTTTTAACATCAAACATTTTCATTCCTTTTACTTATACAATTTTTTGTTCAATTAAATATTGTTCAAATACATCTAGACCCTTATTAAAATTTTTACGACCATAACCCATTCTAAAATATGGTCCTTCATAATCATATATACTGGATGGCAACAATAAAACCCCTGCATTATTCACTAATTCTTCACAAAAAATATCTATTTTTTTATCCAATTTCATTTTATGAAATGCTATAGGCCCACATTGCGGAGGATTATTTTGAAAAACATTGTCATATTTTTCGAAAAATCTATTTGCAATATTAAGGTTACCTTTAATAATATTTATATTTCTTTTAAGTAAACTATCACTATGCTTTAATGCAATAATTGAAAGAATTTCAGAAGTGCTGCTGTTGCAAATACTTAAATAATGTTTAAATCTAGTCATTTTTTCAAGTATTTCTTTATTTCTGGTAGCAACCCAACCAATTCTTAATCCAGCAAGTCCATATGCTTTTGACATTACGCCTAAAGATACAGCATTATCATATATATCACAAATCCAAGGTTTCTTGATACCATCTAAATCTAATCCTCTATATACCTCATCTGAAAAAATATAAATACCATGTTTATCAGCAATATTGCAAAGTTTTATTATCTCATCTTCTTTGAAAGTATATCCAGTTGGATTATTTGGAGTATTTACCACTATTAGTTTTGTATTAGGTTTAATTAGTTTTTCTAGCTCCTGAAAATCTATGCACCAACTATTATTATCATTTCTTAAAAACCAACGGCTAACCTCACAACCTTCAGAAGTAGCCACTTCATATAATGATTGATATGTAGGAAACATACTTATTACGTGGTCACCCTTTTTTAGCAATACATTCATAAATGTAAAAATTGCTTCTTGAGCTCCAGTGTGCATGATTATTTCATCGTCTTTAATATTATTATAAAGTCCCGAAACTAAACTTCTTAATTCAGGACTTCCAACAACCTCTGTATATCCCAACCAGCTGTGCAATAATTTTTCCTCTGCACCTTCCTCAAATTTTAGCAAATCTGCAACTTCCATAGCTTCACAATCTGATTGCGTCAATAAATATGGAGCAGTAAATTCATATTTACCGAAGTATACTTCTAATTTAAAATCATTTAATTTCATTTAATACCTCTTCACAATTTAAATTCAAATTTTAATTACATTAATTTTTAATTACATTGATATTAATATATTATACATTATTTGTTGTATTTTCAAGTACATAATCTTTTATTTATCACTGCTTAATTTATATATTCTAATAGGACTATATCAGTTACATGAAACATCCTAATATTTTTTCATAATATAATGCAGGAGGGATATAAATGAATAATTATTGCTATAATGCTAATATTAAAATGTATGATTTCGAACATACATTTAAATATAATAATGTTGAAGTACTAACTTTATCTATTAAGTATCCAATAATAACCATGAGTTATAATCCATATGTAGAACAAATCATAAACAATCAAATTACAATGGAAGTCAATGAATATATAAGATACTCAAAGCATCTTTATAATCAGGCCATAAGAGGGTATATGGATTCACAAACTAATAATTATCCATTTCATGGATATGGTGCTTATATGGAATATAAGATAACTTATAATGAAAACTGTCACTTTAGTTTATACGTTGATAAATACGAATTTACAGGAGGAGCTCACGGTACTACAGTAAGAACTTCAGATAATTGGGATTTATGCACTGGTATGCATTTGTCACTTAACAACATTTTAAATCCTTACAAAAACAATAGACAAATAATAACAGATGAAATATTAAGGCAAGCTGAATATAATTATGAGAAAAATCAAGGTATATATTTTGAAGATTATCAAGGCTTAATTTTTAGGAATTTTAATGAAAATAGTTTTTACCTTACACAAAAAGGAATAACATTTTATTATCAACAATATGACATTGCTCCATATGCTACTGGAATAGTGGAGTTTACTGTACCATACTCTTCGATTAACTGGTATCCAAAATGTAGATAAATTAAATTTAAAATATTTTAATGTTATATTTTCACATGAATTATAAAACTAATATAGAAAATAATATAAAAAAACAGAGTTGAGGTATAATATTATGAGCAACATTAATGAAAAAAAATTTAATATTCTTACTTTAGAAATAGAAAAAAGACCAAATGTACTAAATGTAGGTTCAAACCATGAGAGGGAAGTTAAAAATTATATAAAATTAGAAAAGAAAAAATATATAAAATCAAATGATATTGAAACAAAATTCAAATAAAAATTTAATAAAAATATGAGTGCACCTAATAATAAAGGAGCACTCATATTTTTCGTTAACTTTGTACAACACCACAAGCTATTCTTCTACCTGCTGCTCCTGCGGGTTGTGTTCTATAATCATCAGGATTTTCATGTATAATTACAGTTTTTCCTATTACTTGATCAACTTTAAATTTATTAGTAAAAAATTCCATCCTTGCATATCCATTATTTGAAAAAATCACTGGAAAGTCTCCTGCATGATTGCCATGTGGCTGGCTTGTAGGATTCCAATGTCCTCCTGCAGCTTCAAAAGGCTTTTCTTCATTTCCCACATCACAGGTTCCATTTTCATGTAAATGAAACCCTAAAGGTCCTACTGGTGCATTACCATTTGATGCAGGTTTATATGTTGGTAAACCATAAAATTCAGCTGAAACTAAAGTGCCTCCAGGCGTTTCTTCAAATATAACTATACCTCTAATGTTAGGAGCCAATGGCCCTCCCACTACTTGTGCCATTGCTCTTCTTATAGGCCTGTTATTATAACCATTTCCATAATAATTTTCATTTACATTATATTTATTTGGATAACAATACATAAACACAAATACCTCCAATATTCAATTATTTATTTTATTCTATGACATATTGGAAGAATTGTACCTATGATACCAATACTTAATAATCAAATTGATTAATATTAATGTCTATTAAACAAATGACTATATGATAAATTATTCCCATATAACTCATTTAATTTTTGGGGAAGTACTTCCTCAATTTCTTTATAAGTTTTTGATCTCTTTTCTTTGATTTATATTGAATAATTTGCTAGTATCAGTTAAACTTATTTTGAATATTAATTAAAAAGGTAGGTAATATGAACAATAACTTAATTTTGACAGAAGGTAAAATACGTAAAACACTAGTTAAATTGGCACTTCCTATTATGGCAACACAATTTATACAAATGGCATACAACTTAACTGATATAGTATGGTTAGGAAGACTTAGTACTGAAGCAGTTGCAGCTTCTGGAACAGCAGGCTTTTTTATGTGGTTTGGTTCTGCGTTAATCATGATTACACAAATAGGATTGGGGGTTAACATAGCACAATTATATGGAAAAGGTGATTTAGAAAATACTAAGAAATATATCAATAATGGATTTCAGTTGAATTTAAGCATTGCAATAATTTATTCATTATTTTTATTTTTATTTAGAAACCAATTAATTGGTTTTTTTAATCTAGAAGATATTGAAGTTGTTAAAATGGCAATTGAATATTTAACTATAATTTCAATAGGATATACTTTCCACTTTTTAAACCCTATTTTTTCAACAATTTTAAATAATTCAGGAAACAGTGTTACACCATTTAAAACAAATACTATTGGACTAATAGCTAATATAATAATAGATCCAATATTAATATTTGGAATGGGACCAGTTCCACCCCTTGGTGTAAAAGGAGCAGCCCTTGCTACTATAATGTCTCAATTTTTTGTAACATGCGTATTTCTTTTCATAGGGTTTAAATATGACACTATTTATTCTCATATAAAACTATTAAACAAACCTAATATAAAAATAATAAAAAATATTGTTAAAATAGGGGTTCCTCCATTTACCCAAGTTGGAATTCATGCTATAATGGGTATGTTAATAAATAAAATACTTGCAAGCTTTGGTCCAATAGCAATTGCGGTTCAAAGTATAGGTTCTCAAATTGAATCTATTTCATGGATGACTGCTGATGGGTTCGCATCTGCAATATCAGCTTTTGTAGGTCAAAATTATGGAGCAAAAAAACTCAAAAGAATTAGAGACGGATACATTCAAGGGATTCAAATATTAGGTGGAATTGGCATATTTACAACACTTCTACTCATATTTGCATCTGAAGAATTATTTTCAATTTTTATACCAAAAGATCCAATTGCTATTAAAGAAGGAATATCTTATTTAAGAATAATAGGAATATCGCAATTTTTTATGACTATAGAAATTGGAACGACTGGAGCCTATAATGGATTAGGAAAAACACTTCCTCCCACTATAAATGGTATAGTTTTTAATGCTTTGAGAATTCCAGCAGCCTTAATATTAAGTTCAACAATACTAGGTTTGTCTGGTGTATGGTGGAGTATTAGTTTATCTTCAGTATTTAAAGGAATTATTATATTCGCATTATTTACTAAATATTGGCAACATTACGAGCAATTGTTGGAGAAATAATTATTAGTTCTTCTTAATATATTATAATTAGTAAGATAAAATAAGCTTATAATTGACCAAGCATAAAATTAATATAAAATTGTCTATACGAATTGGAGATAATATGAGAGAATTAAAAAACATTCCTAAACAAAAACACATAGCTTTAATAGCACATGATAATATGAAAGTACATTTATTAAAATGGGTTAAAAAAAACAGTAATATTTTGGCAAGTCATTTTTTATGTGGCACTGGAACAACCGCAAGAATGATAATAGAGGAAACCTCTCTCCCTGTAAGGGCATATGAAAGCGGTCCATATGGTGGCGATATGCAAATTGGATCCAATATAACAGAATCAAAAATAGATTTTATGGTTTTTTTCTGGGATCCTCTAACATCCCAACCTCATGACCCTGATGTAAAAGCTTTATTAAGAATATCCGTTTTATATGATATTCCTATTGCAATGAATATATCCACAGCTGACTTTTTATTAAAATCTACATTTATGGATAATGAGTATATAAGATATGATGATATGTAGTAACTTCCATTAATTTTATTAAATAACTAAATAATAACGGGATTTACTAAATAGCATTAAATCACCTCATTATTGTTAATTATACATGTTTCAAT
This sequence comes from Tissierellia bacterium, assembly GCA_028709465.1. Lineage (GTDB taxonomy): Bacteria > Bacillota > Clostridia > Tissierellales > Sedimentibacteraceae > Sedimentibacter. The sequence goes on from JAQVWY010000090.1 coordinate 10,068, forward strand.
AAATAATCTATATCTATATATATTATGGTAATACTATATAATTTATTGATTTTCTAGTATTTTCTTGACTAATTTATGGTTATAATGTATCATATATTATAACAACAGTAATAAATGTTTATTAGATAGCATTACAAAATCAGATGAAAAATAGGTGACTAAAAATAGATAAGAATATACAAAAATATATGGCATTCATTAAAACAGTTGAATATGCCAGTTTTACTAAGGCTGCAGAAAAATTATCTTATTCTCAATCTGGCATAAGTCGAATGATCAATGATTTAGAAAAAGAATGGAAAGTTAATCTTTTAGAACGAGGACGTGCTGGAGTACGCCTGACTTCCGACGGATTAAAACTATTACCCTATGCTAAAAATGTATGCAATGAATATCAAAAATTACAAATTCAAGTAGACGAACTGAATGGACTGCAATCTGGTCTTATTCGTATAGGTACACTGTCCAGCATAGCAACACACTGGATACCAAACATAATTAAGGAATTTAAAAAAGACTATCCAAATATTGATTACGAATTACTATTTGGTGAATATACAGAAATTGAAGAATGGATTTTAGATGGTCGTGTTGATTGTGGTTTTATTAAATTACCTACCCATCCTGATTTAGAAACAATATTTTTAGAGAAGGATAAACTACTTGCTATCTTGCCAGAAAACCATCCTTTAACTCATTACGACCGTATCCCTATTTCTGAATTGTGCAAAGATCCTTTTATGCTATTGGAAAAGGGCGTTAAATCTGAAGTTTCAGAAATATTCGAACAATTTAATCTTAAACCAAACGTACAATTTACCATATATGATGATTATGCCATCATGTCTATGGTAGAAAGCGGTCTAGGTATCAGTATATTACCCCAATTAATTTTAAAACGGATTCCTTATAGGATCGTTATCAAAGAATTGGATGCGCCTGCCTACCGTAATATTGGTCTAGCTCTGCGGGATAAAGAATCTGCATCACTAGCTGTTAAACGATTCATAGATTATTTAAAGTTTAGATAATTCTTATCATTAAAAAAACATTGATAAATATTAAATAGAACAGATATTAATAATCATACTTTATTAAGTTTAACAAGGGAAGTCAACAATTAAGTTACTTCCCTTCTAACATATGTTAGTGATTTCCATATACTTGCTTAAAAACTTGTCGAATTATGCATATCCCAGTTTATATGCCCATCTTGCTGTTCCGGCACTTTGAAATAATAACTCCTTAATCATTTTCTTTGCCTTATTAGCTCTCTTGCCTTATT
>JAQVWY010000091.1 GCA_028709465.1 Tissierellia bacterium
AGTTGTCATAAATGGACAAAAAAAATAATTACCCTGCAGGCACAGGGTAATTTCTGATAATATATAAATTTGTCAGCCGTAGCCAACTGCCTATTCTTTATCTTATGTAAATTATATCTTAATTATACTAAAAAATCAATACTAAATTAATATAAAAGTATAATATTTACGCGCCATAACATCAAAATAAATCTAGGGGTGAGGTAAAAACATGAAAGCAGAGAAACTTTAGGATCTCTTCAAATGTTTGTGGGAGATTACGCAGTCTAATTCACAAAAATATTTACTCCCTTTGGTCGTATATTTTTGGAATTCATTGCGAATGACCTACTGCCATTTTTTAGAAAAGACACTCTAAAAAATGGGGTTAGGGCATCTTTCAAGCTGCACTTTCAGAATGACATAATATTTATAATAAAAAAATTAAAAATTTTATAAAAAAATATTGACAAATGATTTGTAATAGGATAAAATTCAGTGTCAAGGAAATTACTTTACAGTAGGTGATTATATGTCAGGGAAAAATTTTATTTATAGTATTCTTTTTGATTACTATGGTGATTTACTTAAAGACAATCAAGCGAGTATAATTGACCTATATTACAATCAGGATTACAGTCTATCAGAAATTGCAGAAGAAATGAACATAAGCAGACAAGGTGTACATGATGCTTTAAAGAGAGCAGAAAAAAGCTTGGTAGAGTATGAAGATAAAATAAAGTTGCATGATAAATATATGAAATATTTAGCTGCAGCAGAAAATATTATTAAATTAGTATCTACTATAGATGATGAAAAATATTTAGATATTATTAATAATATTAAAGAGGAAGCCAATAAAATTATTAATGAAGGGTAGGCATCATATGTTTGAGAATTTGTCTGAAAAACTTCAAAATACATTAAAAAAGCTAAAAGGTAAAGGTAAGCTTACTGAAAAAGATATAGATTTAGCAATGAGAGAAGTTAAGATGTCTTTACTAGAAGCTGACGTTAATTATAAAGTTGTAAAACAATTTATCAATAATGTAAAAGAGCGAGCAGTAGGTCAAGAAGTAATGGAAAGCTTAACACCTGGACAGCAGGTTGTTAAAATAGTACATGAAGAGCTTATGAAAATTATGGGCGAATCTGAAAGCAAGCTTAAGTTTAATCCAAATGATATAACATACTTTATGATGTGTGGTCTTCAAGGTGCTGGTAAAACAACTGCAACAGGTAAATTAGCTAGAAAGCTAAAAAAGGAAGGAAAAAGACCTTTGCTTGTAGCATGTGATATATATAGACCAGCAGCAATTAAACAATTACAGGTTGTAGCAGAAAGTATTGATGTTCCTGTATTTGAAATGGGAGATAAAACTAACCCAGTAATTATTGCAAAAGAGGCTATGAGGCATGCATTAAAACATGGAAATGATGTTGTTATCATAGATACTGCCGGACGTCTGCACATTGATGATGAGCTTATGAATGAGCTTGTTCAAATTAAGGAAACAGTTAAACCAACAGAAGTACTTTTACTTCTTGATGCTATGACTGGTCAAGATGCAGTAAAAGTTGCAGAAACTTTTAATAAATATTTAGATATCACAGGTGTTATACTTACTAAAATAGATGGTGATGCAAGAGGTGGAGCTGCTCTTTCTATAAGAAATGTAGTAGAAAAACCAATAAAATTTGTATCAACTGGTGAAAAACTAGATCAAATAGAAGCCTTCCATCCAGATAGAATGGCATCTAGAATTCTTGGAATGGGTGATGTATTATCAATTATTGAAAAAGCTCAAGATGCTTTTGATGAAAAACAAGCAATAGAGCTTCAAAAGAAATTGAAAACTCAAGATTTTAATCTTGAAGACTTTTTATCACAACTTCAACAGATGAAAAATCTTGGACCCTTAGATGAACTTCTTGAAATGATTCCAGGATTAGGTGGAAATAAAAAGTTAAAAGGTTTAAAAGTTGATGAGAATGAATTAAAGCGTACAGAAGCAATAATTCAATCTATGACAAAAAAAGAAAGATTAAATCCATCAGTTATTAATGGAAGCAGAAGAAAGAGAATTGCTGCTGGAAGCGGTACTTCAGTTCAAAAGGTAAATCAATTGTTAAAACAATATGATGATATGAAAAAAATGATGAAAAAATTCGGCGCTATGGAAAAAATGGGCAAGAAAAAAGGTGGATTAGGTGGATTAGGCAAATTTAAGATGCCATTTTAGATTACCTAAGGCTTTAAATAGTTAGATTAAGGATTTTCCTTTTTCATATAAATAAATTTTTTACAAATAAACAAATAAACGGGGCATTCCTCTGACCACGGAAGCTGACTCGTTAGTAGAGATGTCCCCACACATTAATTTAAGGAGGTGTCAATATGTCAGTAAAAATAAGATTAAAAAGAATGGGTTCTAAAAAGAAACCTTTTTACAGAATAGTTGTAGCTGATTCTCGTTCTCCTAGAGATGGACGTTTCATAGAAGAAATCGGATATTACAATCCTGTAGTTGAGCCAAAAGTAGTTAAAATCAATGATGAAAGTGCTATTAAATGGTTAAACAATGGAGCAAAACCTACTGATACAGTTAGTATGTTGTTCAAAACAAATGGAATTTTTGAAAAAAGAGATGAAAATAAATAAGAGGTGATCATAATGGGTGAATTAGTAGAATATATAGCAAAATCACTAGTTGATTATCCAGAACTTGTAACAGTTAATGAAGTTGAAGGTAGTCAATCACTTATAATAGAATTAAAAGTTGCTCCTGATGATATGGGTAAGGTTATAGGCAAACAGGGTAGAATAGCAAAAGCTATTAGAACAGTAGTTAAAGCTGCAGCCACTAAAGATAACAAAAGAGTAATTGTAGAAATTATTCAATAATAGCCTTATATTAGTGGGGTTAGAACACTAATCCTGGTATATTTTCATGATAATTGCAATGAAGCATATTGAGGTACAAATGAAAGATTATATTAAAGTTGGAAAAATAGTAAATACACATGGTGTCAGGGGATGTGTTAAATGTATTCCTTTAACCGATGATTTAGAGCGTTTTGATGAGCTTGAATATGTTTATACTGAAAAGGATGATCAGAAAAGGCAAATTAAAGATGTTTGGTCAAAAAAAGGATCTGTATATTTAACATTAGAGGGTATAGATGATATGAATATTGCTGAAAATTTCAGAGATACATATATATCTATTTTGGAAGATCAGTTAAGAGTTCTTCCTGAAGATACCTATTATTTATTTGATCTTGAAGGTTTGGATGTATATTCAACTGAAAATGTATATATAGGTAAAATATCTACAATTTATCAAACTGGTGCCAATGATGTTTACGAAGTAAAAAGCAATAATAAAACTTATTTGATACCTGCTATAAAAGACGTTGTAAAAGATGTAAATATAGAAAACAAAAAAGTCATAATAAATGTAATAGAGGGTCTTCTGGAATGAAATTTGATATAATAACTTTATTTCCTGAGCTGATTGAAGTTTATTCTAAAAATGGAATTATTGGAAGAGCAATTGAAAATGACTTGTTTCAATTAAATTATGTATATCTTAGAGACTTTTCGGAAGATAAGCATAAAAAAGTAGATGATTATCCATATGGCGGAGGTCCAGGTATGCTTTTAAAACCTGAACCAATGTTTAAAGCTTTGGATGCTATAAAAAAAGATAATTCATATATAATTTATTTATCACCAAAAGGCAATTTATTTAATCAAAGGAAAGCAAAAGAGCTTTCAAAAAAAGATCACATAGTGCTTATTGCAGGACATTATGAAGGCATAGATGAAAGAATCATTGAAAGGTATGTAGATGAAGAAATATCTATGGGTGATTATGTTCTTACTAGTGGAGAGTTACCCGCTCTCATGCTAATAGATGCAGTAGGTAGACTTCTGCCTGGAGTATTGGGTAGCGATGAATCTTCTGTAGAAGAATCTCATAGTAATAATTTACTAGAATATCCCCAGTATACTAGGCCAGAGCGTTATGAAGAACTTGATGTTCCAGAAATATTATTGAGTGGGCATCATAAAAATATTGAAGAATGGCGTTATTTTAAAGCTATTGAAACAACTTTAAACAGGCGTCCAGATATGATAAAAGATGAGAAAATCATTGAAGAATACAATAAATTAAGAAAGAAATTTAAATAAAATTGTTGTCAGTGTTATGACAATGTGCTATAATGCATTAGAGTATACAGTGTTCCTCTGTGCAATCTAGCATCAAGAACGCTTAGGCGAAGGGAGGTATACAAATGGACTTAATAAGATCTATTGAATTAGAACAATTAAAAAGTGATGTAACACCTTTTAATGTTGGTGATACTATAAAAGTACATGTTAAAATTAAAGAAGGTAACAGAGAAAGAATTCAGGTATTTGAAGGTGTAGTAATCAAAAAACAAGGTGGAAGCAATAGAGAAACATTCACTGTAAGAAAAATTTCTTACGGAGTTGGAGTTGAAAGAACTTTTCCTGTTCACTCACCAAAACTTGATAAAATCGAAGTTGTTAGAAAAGGTAAAGTAAGACGTGCAAAATTGTTCTACTTAAGAGAAAGAACTGGTAAAGCGACTAAAGTTAAAGAATTAAAAAATTATTAATAAATTGATTGAGGGCGTTAGTCCTCAATTTTTTGTTATTTGAAGAAATAAGCAAGGAGGTACGAGATGAATATAAACTGGTATCCAGGGCATATGAAAGTAACAAAGGATTTGCTTAGAGAAAACTTAAAACTAGTTAATATTGTAATTGAAGTAATAGACGCTAGAATACCTAAAAGCAGCAAAAATCCTGATTTTGATAAACTGTTTCAAGATAAGAAAAGATTAATAGTATTAAATAAATATGATTTAGCAGATCCAAATTTAAACAAAGCTTGGGAAGATTACTATAAAAAGAAAGGTTGGTCAGTTGTTTTATACAATTCAACAGACAATAAAGAGCTAAGAAAACTAGAATCAGCTATAAATGATGCTTCAAAAGAAATTATTGAGAGATATAAGAAAAAAGGATTTAAAAATAAAACTATTAAAGCGATGATAGCTGGTATACCTAATGTAGGCAAATCAACTTTAATAAATTCATTAGCAAAAAAGAAAAGTACAAAAACAGGCAACATACCTGGTATTACAAAATCCAAACAGTGGATAAGGCTTACAGGAAACATTGATTTATTAGATACTCCAGGTATATTATGGCCTAAATTCATTGACGAAGAAGGAGCTCTTAATTTAGCATATACAGGAGCCATAAAAGACGAAGTATTGGTATTAGAAGAAATAGCATTTAAATTTGTTGAGAAAATGGAAAAAGTGGGATTAATAAATTCAATCCTCGAAAGATATGGAGTAGATGCAGGAGAAAAAACACTAGATATAATTGAAAATATAGCTAAAAAAAGAGCTTTAATAATAAATAAAACAGAAATAGATTATTTAAGAGTAAGCAAATTAATAGTAAAAGATTACAGAGATGGAAACTTCGGAAGAATTACTCTTGAGAAACCAGAATAACGATTGATAAAACAATTGCGTACCAATCGTTTAATCTACGATTATGGGGGTGAATAGAATGCTTAAAATTGAAACTGAACTTTGGGACAAGGGTTATAATTACATAGCATGTATAGATGAAGTTGGGAGAGGCTGCTTAGCTGGAAGCGTAGTTGCATGCGCCGTAGTCATGCCTAAAGAATTATTGATTGAGGGTGTAAATGATTCTAAAAAATTGACATCTAAAAAAAGAGACAACCTATATGACATAATAAAAGAAAAAGCTGTTGCAATAGGAATCGGAGAAAAAGATTGCGATGTAATAGATGAAATTAACATAAAAAATGCAACAAAATTAGCTATGATAGAAGCAATAGAAAATTTAAAGGACAAAGACGGAAACAAAATAATTCCTGATTATGTTTTAATAGATGCAGAAAAATTAGATATAAAAATACCTCAATTAAATATAATAAAAGGTGATGAAAAATGTCACGGTATAGCTGCTGCATCTATAATAGCTAAAGTTACTCGAGACAGACAAATGGAAAATGAAGACAAAGAATATCCAGAATATAAATTCGCAAAAAACAAGGGATACGGTACGAAGGAACATGTACAAGCTTTACTTGAATATGGTCCAACTAAAATCCACAGACATTCATTTCTTAAAAAAATTCTAAATAAAGATGAACAAGTATCGTTTATATAAATTATTACATAGAAGCAAAAATTTGAAATTTCAAGTTTTTTAATGTTTCACGATTTATAATTTTTATAGGTTGTCTTATATTAATTGTTTTATTGTGGGTTTTTTATGAATATTCACTTGAAATACTAACAAAAATATTTTGTTATTATGCATTATTTAATATCAATTTATGCTGGGTCAAACTTACTATCAGCTATATTTAACTTTAAATCTTAATTATAATGAGACAAGGGTTATATTAATAATATATACTTTTTCAATAAACTGACTGATGTTATATTTACATTAGTCTTTTTTGTTTTGAATAATTTTATTTTTACTTTCATATGTACATGATTTCTCATCAAAAGAAAAAGCCTTGAAATTTAAGTATTATACTTGTATAATAAATTTATAGAAATAATAAAACTTAAGTAATTATTAAAAATTTAATTTTATAAATTTAAGAGGGGTGGCATTATGTTGTTTACATTAATGAACAATGAATCGGGGGATTCAAAACCTGAAAGACTATATAAAAAATATAGAGATATTATGTTTTACACTGCCAACAATATCCTCAATGATGAATTTTTGGCGGAAGATGCAGTTCATCAGGCATTCATTCAGTCACATAAATATTTGAATAAAATAGATGAAAATAATTGTCGGAAAACTCGGAGTTTTTTTGTTATTATATGTAAGAACGTTTCTATAAATATATATAATCAACGTAAGAATAAGGCAGAGTATGAACTTAACGAATACATAATGCCTAGTGCTGAAGTTCCAGAAGAAATAATCATAAATAATGAAAGTATAGAAAAGCTCACCAGTATTATAGAAAAATTAAATCCTATCTATAGTGAGGTCATTTTTCTTAAATATGACCAAGATTTTTCTGTTAATGAAATAGCAGAAATGAAAAATATTAAACCGGATACTGTACAAAAAAGAATTGAAAGAGCAAGAAAACATCTGTTAATATTATTAAGCAAGGAGGAGAAGCAAAATGGATAAAAAATCAGATAAAAAAGAATATGTTGCTGATAAGGCATTAGAGGCAATACTAGAAGTTTCCGCCTCCGACATATGGGACAAAGTAACAGAAGAATTACTTGAAGGATATGATGGACAAAAGCATGAATTTTCTGAAAGACATAAAGAAAAAATGCAGGAATTATTTGATAAAGCACGAAAAGATAGTGCAAAACTTAGAAGAAAAATTTATTTCAAACGTATAGCAGTATCTTTTATCGTAGTTATAGCTATAAGTACTATTGCAATAAGCAGTGTAAGTGCATGGAGAGTAAGGTTTATGAATTTCATATTAGAGATTACAGAAAAGGATACTAATATTACATTTGAGATAGATAATTCAAACATAGATTCTTATAAATTCGATGAATTTACTTTTGAATATATTCCAGAAGGCTTCAAACTAGAAAAAAGTGAAACACGAGGGGATTATGTTTATATATCTTTCCATAATAGGAATAAATATTTTAATTTTCGTACAATAGATATTGAAAGTTCATTGTCAATAGATACAGAGAATGCAGAAACAGGGGAAATCATAATAAATGATAGAAATGTTATTTACAGTAAAAAGGATGGTGTTTTTATTTTAGTATGGAATGATGATAATATAGCATATCTACTAATAGGTAATATGGATGAAAATGAACTTGTAAAAATTGCTGAAAATATATATTCATATTAGAAATATTTTCTAAATATTTTTAATATGAATATATAAAATGCAATACTGTTACATTTATTGAGATTAAACATTTATAAATACTTTTTTTATTACAAATAAACATAAATTGATTTGATAAAACAAAAAATTTAAAAAAATTACAAAAAGTTGTCGGAAAATCCTCTTCTAAATTGTTATTATTAATGAAAACAAATTTAAGGAGGATTTTTTTATGAAAAATAAGATAGTTTTAATTATTTCTATCACTTTAATTATGGTTTTAATGAGTTCTACATATACAAATATTTTTGCTGAAGATTATTTTGTAGAAAAGAGTATTGAAATAAGACCATATTATACTTCAATTATATTATGTGCTAATAATTTAAAATTAAATTCTAATGGTAATTTAAGTTGTGAGGGCCAAACTAGCGTACGAAATGAATTTATTTCAGGAGTAAAAATGGAATTACAGCAATTGTCAAATACTGATGATTGGACAACGATTAAAACATGGGAGAGTATTAGTGATGATAGTGAAGCATATTTATATAAAAATTGGTATGTAGTAAAAGGTTCTTATAGATTGAAATTAACACATAATGCTATCAATAGCTCTGGAAATACTGTAGAAACAGTTATTAAATATAGTAAAACAGTTATTTATTAAATTGCAATAAAAACGGTATTGGTAAGAATAATAATTTTTAAATTGTATATTGTATGGAGAAAGATTCCATAAAATATAAATATTCGTTATAATAGGGGAGGGATAGATATGTGGAAAATTAGACCACCAGATAAAAAAAAGACTCTTAAGTATCTTTAAAATCCATGCTCGGTCAAAAGTACAGAAAAGATATAAGAGCCAATTGATTTATTATATCATTGGAGATGGCATTTTGCAAACAAATAAATAATATTTTAAAATAGGAGGAAGTAAAATTGAAAAAAAAGATTTTGTCATTAGTAGTGGCATTGATGTTTTTTATTAATACTATTTCTACTGTTTCGGCAACAGAAATATCTAATACTCAATTGCAGAAAGAGGCACTTCTTTCGACTATCAATATGTCAGAAGAGATTGGTAATGCATTAAATGATATAATTGATGAGTCGGTACCAGAAGATATAATGAAACAAGTTGATGTTGGAGTTCAAATTATTCCAAATGATTTATTACATAGTAAGGTAGAGAACATAGACGCTATGGATATATTTGACGTCAAATATACTGTTAAAAATGTAGGTAATATTGTATACGAAGATGATAATACAGGTACTATGTATTCATTGACAGCCGTCGCAACAACGAAAGAATCGAGTGGTGAGAATGAAGTATTTGGTGTAGAATGTACTATTACAATAGTATGGATTGACAAATTAGGTACAAATAATGAATTTGTAAGTGTTTATGGGGGATGGAAAGCGAATGATAGAGTTTTAAGCGATAGACAGGTTTATTATGGCGTGTGGGAGGACGCAAATCCAACTTCACAATTTCCAACTAAAAATACATTTTCCTATGATGTAGGATATAATGGATTGGCTTTTGAAGCTTATTCATGGGTAAGTGCAGAGGATTATCCTTACTTAATTAATTGTTATGCTCTTACGAGTATTCTTGATTAAGCAATATTGTCAAGGCAACTTTCATAGAAAGTTGCCTTGATTCAAATAATATTTATTATAAATTGTATGAGGTGAAATTTATGACTACAAAGGAGATTATTAAATTATTTTTTTCTACATTACTTATGTTTATTTTAGGTTTTGTTTTGCTTTTAACTATTGAAACAACAATTGAAATAAAAAGCTTGCTATTTTACACAACTACACGTGCTATTATTATGATTTTATCGGGAATTATATTATATTTTATAACTAATTGGAAATCATTAAGATTAAAAAAACAACTTTTATATGAAAAAAAACATAAAGAATTTATTAAATATATAAAGTTGAGGGGGATATTTGTTGCAATATTTACGTTAATATTTATATATTACTCCAGAAACGGATTTAGAAATAACGATTTTGTATATCCTATATTAGATATGGTTAACAAATTATTTTTTCATAAAGTATATAGCTTTTATATTTTAAAATTTAATTTTGTATCAACAAGCATAACTACTCTTTTTTTCACTCTCATTATGATAACAACTTATGTTGTTCTTGAATTCTTCTTCACAAGGAGAAATAATAGATGAAGTTTTATCAGGGCATTAAGCAGAATTACTGATATTAGTGGAAAAGGGGTCAGGCTTGAATAATTTACTTAACAAGTACTTACCAATGATATAATAATTTTGGTGATGAAAATGGCGAGGAAACCACGAATCTACTATCCAGGAGCATTATATCCCACGTAATGGTTAAGTGATAAATATTGTAATGCAAGTAATAAAATACTGGCTCAAAAGCTTAATATATCATCATCAATGATATCGAAAATAAAATCAGGAGATAGTAAAACAACAACTTACGTTAAAGAAGCTATTGGAAGATGGGAAGGAATAAGTAAATAATTCAAGCCTGACCCCATTTTCTTACATTTTCTTATTTGAAATTGTTACAATATTAATGCTACTTAAACATTGACAATAAATTAATGAGCAAGTATAATTATTGTAAACATGAGTATAATAATCGTGGGTATAATAATTAGAAGTGAACAGAGGTGTCATTATGTTTGTTGGGAGAGAAAAAGAGCTTGCTTCTTTAAATAAGTTATATACGGAGAAAACGTTCCAAATGGTTGTTATGTACGGAAGACGGAGAATAGGAAAAACCACTCTTATTTCGGAATTTATTTCAGATAAACCAGCAATATTATTTACAGCACAAGAGGTAAACGATACACTAAATTTAATTCAATTCTCTAAAAAAGTTTACAGTTTTTTTGATATTCCTGAAACTGTGGGAACATTCAGTAACTGGAACGATGCATTTGATTTTTTAGCAGATAAAGCAAAACAGACCCAGTTCATATTAGCTTTTGATGAATTCCCTTATGCTGTGTCAGCAAATACTGCACTAAAATCTATACTACAAAGAGCAATTGACCATGAATTTAAAAATACTGGGTTGTTTTTGATTCTATGTGGTAGCCATATGGGGTTTATGGAAAATGAAGTATTAGGCTATAAAAGCCCTCTATTTGGTAGACGAACAGCACAGATAAAAGTGGAAGCCTTTGATTATTATGATGCTGGGAAAATGCTTGAGGACTTTAGTAATGAAGACAAAATTAAAATATATGCATGTGTAGGTGGAACACCTCATTACTTATCTCAAATCAAGTCAAAGGAAACTTTTGAAGAAAATATTAAACGTCTATTTTTTGATATATCAGGCTATTTATACAATGAACCTATGATGCTGTTTCAACAGGA
>JAQVWY010000164.1 GCA_028709465.1 Tissierellia bacterium
ATATAGTGATTTAGAAGGTATGATGGATTTAACTGAAAACATAATTGGACAAGTAGCAATGGATGTTTTAGGAACCTATGACATTAAGTGGAAAGGTTATGATATAAGCTTAAAACCAAAGTTTAAAAGAATTCATATGGTAGATGGTATTAAGGAACAAACTGGAATAAATTTTTTTGATAATTTGTCTTTTGAAGATGCTAAAAAATTAGCAAATGAACATGATATCCATGTTGAAGAACATTTTTTATACGGACATATTGTTAATGCTTTCTATGAAAAGTATGTAGAAGAAACAATTATTGATCCTACTTTTGTATATGGTCATCCGGTTGAAATAAGTCCTTTAGCAAGAAAAAGTAAAGATCCAAGATTTACAGAAAGATTTGAATTATTTATAGTAGGTAGTGAATATGCTAATGCATTTACTGAATTAAATGATCCAATTGATCAATATGAAAGATTTGAAAATCAAATTAAAGAAAAAGAATTAGGAAATGAAGAAGCTAATGAAATGGATATTGATTTTGTTGAAGCTTTAGAATACGGTATGCCTCCAGCAGGTGGTATGGGAATGGGAATTGATCGATTGGTAATGATGATTACCAACAGTGAGAGCATTCGTGAAGTTATACTATTTCCTCATATGAAAAATAAGAATTAATGAAAATATATCTTATTAGACATGGCAAGACAGAAGTCAATGCAGGTAATCAACTACAAGGAAGAATAAATAATGGTTTAAATGACGAGGGAATAAAACAATGTATAGATTTAAGAGAAAAGTTGAAAGATAAAAGTATTGACTTAATAATCAGTTCTCCGCTTGAAAGATGTAAAAAAACATCAGAAATTTTAAGTGACAATAAAATTCCAATAGTTTATAATCAAAAATTAATTGGTAGAGATCATGGCGAATTTACAGGTTTATTAAAACATAAGGTGAATTTAGAAGAGTATTGGAATTATTATTTAAATAAAAAATATGAAAAAGCAGAAAATATTCAAGATCTATATAATAGATCAAGAGATTTTTTGTTTGAGTTAAAAGAAAAATATGATGATAAAAAGATAGCAATTGTAACACATAGTGGAGTAATAAAAGTACTTTATTATTATTTCAATGGAATTCCTGAAGATGGAAATTTTGAAGGAGTTTATATTGAAAATTGTGGTCTTTATGAATATGAGATTTAGGAGGAAATATGAAAGTTTTATCAGTTAATGCAGGTAGTTCATCATTGAAATTCAAATTATATGAAATGCCTGAAGGAAAGGATTTAATTTCTGGAAATTTTGAAAGGATTGGTATTGATAATAGTTTTTATACAATTAAAATCAATGGTGAGAAAACAAAAAAAGAGTTATCAATACCAAACCATAAAGTGGCTTTTACAATTTTAGTTGAAGAATTAATCAACAACAATATTGTAAATTCACTAGAAGAAATAAAAGGTATTGGACATCGAATTGTTCAAGGTGGTGACTATTTTAATAAAACAGTTATTATCGATGAACAAGTAGTTGCTAAGATAGAAGAATTTTCTTCATTAGCGCCTCTACACAATCCGGCGGCTATAACAGGGTTAAGAGCTGCTCAAGAAGTAATACCCAATGCAATCCAAACAGCAGTTTTTGATACAGCCTTTCATCAAACAATGAAAGTTGAACAATTTTTATATGGTTTACCATATGAGTGGTATACTAAATATAAGGCAAGAAGATATGGGGCTCATGGAACGAGTCACAAATATGTATCTGAAAGAATAAATGAAATATTAGGTCGACAAGATACAAAAACAATAATTTGTCATATTGGTAATGGTGCCAGTATAAGTGCAGTAGAAAATGGCAAGTGTATTAATACATCAATGGGATTAACGCCTAATGCTGGTCTTATAATGGGAACTCGTTGTGGTGATATAGATGCAACAATTATTCCATATATTATGGATAAAACAGGACTAAGTATTGCAGAAGTAACCAATATTATGAATAAGGAAAGTGGTTTACTAGGAATAAGTGGAATCAGCAGTGATTCAAGAGATATCGAAGATGGTATAAAAGACGGTAATGAGCGTTGTGTTTTAGCACAAAAAATGTATGTTAGAAGAATAATCGATTATATTGCGAAATACTATTTTGAAATGAATGGTGTTGATGCTATTGTATTTACAGCTGGTATTGGTGAAAACTCTCCATTGACAAGAGCACAAGTTATTGAAGGATTAGAAGTTATGGGAATTAAACTAAATGGAGAAGCAAATAATAGCAGAAGTAGAGAAGTAAAAATTACATCAGAAGATTCGAAAATACCATGTTATGTTATTCCAACTGATGAAGAAATAATGATTGCAAAAGATACTTTTGAATTGATTTAATAGAAAGTAGGTATTATGAATATAAAGTGGTTTAGAATATGGATGAAAATAAGAAAATATGACAAAATTGTTATTGCTAGACATGTTGGACCTGATCCAGATGCACTATCATCGACTATAGCCCTAAGGGATGTTATAAAAAATACTTATCCACACAAAAAAGTGTATGCTATAGGGGCACCTGCATCAAACTTCAAATATATTGGTCAATTAGATAGATTTGAAGAAGATATGTACGAAGATTCACTATTAATAGTATTAGACACACCCGATAGAAGAAGAGTCGATGGTGTTAATCC
>JAQVWY010000014.1 GCA_028709465.1 Tissierellia bacterium
ATCTGCAAAAGATACTACAACCATTTTCATTTCTGGAAAATTACTTTCTGTATCTGATTTCAAATATATAGGTTCTACATAAAGCAATGAGTTTTCAATTGGTATAACCAAAGTATTTCCCCTTAATACTGAAGAACCTACTTGGCTCCACAATGTAAGCTGTGACGATATTTCAGTATCTTGGTCAATTTTAGTTTCTATCATATTTGGTCCAGGTATTGTCTTTGTTTTAGGGAATTCGTATAATACTAATTCACCATAATTTTCACCATCATTTCTAGCTGCTAACATTGCTATCATATTATCTTTATTTTGAGGAGAATATTGAGTAGTTAGTAAAAATTCAACATTATCTTCTTCGGGAACCTTAAACATTAAATAACTTGATCCTACTGGGTCTTCTCCATAATCCATATATTTTTCTTTTGAAATATCCCAATAATCTTCTCTTCCAAAGAATACTGTTGTATTTTCTATATGAAATAATCTATACATATCTGATTGTATATCAAAATATGCTTGAGAATATCTTACATGATCTCTAATACCTTTTGGCATTTTACTCATTGGCTTAAATAAATCTGTAAAAATTTTATCATAAGTTTTAATTATTGGATCATTTTCCTCTGCAATATAAAAATCAGTGGTTCCATTATATGCATCAATTACAACTTTTACAGAATTTCTAATATAATTAACTTCCGTTCCCTCAATGAAATTACTAGTAGGTTGAGAATATGGATATCTATGGCTAACTGTAAAACCTTCGATTATCCAATATAGTTTACCATCTTCTTGATTTATCACTAAATATGCATCAGGATCATAGTAAATAAAAGGTGCAATTTCAAATACTCTCTGTAATATATTTCTATTTATTACAATTTTGCTTTCACTGTTTATATTATTGGATATTAATAATTTATAGCTTCCTTCTCTAAGGCTAAAAAGCATTTTATTTATTAAAGTTAGAGGAATTCCAGCACTTCCTTTATAAAGCGTTTCCTCATTATCCGATCCAGAAGGATAATCAAATTCTTTTTCATCAGTATTTAAAATAACATAATCATTTGTTTTTTCTCCAAAATATATTTCAGGCTGATATATTACTAAATCAGTATTGGTCATTGGTGGTATATTTTTTACTAACATTTCTGGTTGACCTTGAGCTGTAACTTCATTTACTGCTGATAAGGTAACCCCATAGCCATGAGTATATTTAAGATACTGATTAACCCATGTTTTTGCTTGATCATTTAATCTATTTTGATCTAGCTCCCTAGCTGACAAAAATACCTGTCTATAATCTCCGTCAACTGTATATCTGTCCACATCTACATCATTAAAAATGTAATAAGGTCTGATTCCTTGCAATTGATTATACACTTGAATAAGTGGTTCCTGATCATTAATTCTAATATTGTCTATAACTTCTTTATTTTTTTCTATGTCTTCAATTGTTAAATTATCATCTGCAGAAAATTGTATTTTTTGAACTTTATTTAATTCATAAGCATTTTGAGTACTGCTTATGCTGTATCCCATATATTTATCTTCTTTAGATAATTGGTCTGGTTCAACTATAAATTTTTCAATAATGCCGCCCATTCCAGTTCCTAATATTGATATTACTATTAGTAAAGCAGGCATCACCAATGAAAATTTCAGATTCCTTTTTCTTGCACCTATAAAAAATGTAATTGCTGCTAAAACAGATCCAACTGCCTGTATTCTATATAAATTTAAAGTGATATTCATGTCGGTAAAACCAGCACCAAATACTCTTCCTAACCTTGAATACAACAAGTCATAGGTTCTCAAAAAATATCTAATTCCCATAAAAATAAAAATTAGAGCTCCGATTATTGAAACTTGATTAATTATTTTAGTTGCAAATTTTTTATTAAAAATTACATTTAAATCTAATATATTACCAGTTCTAAAATTAGTCATTTCTTCCACATTTTTGGATATATCTTTTATACTTTTTTTAATAGCCAAAAATCCATAAAATAGTACTGTTATAATAATAAGCATAAATAATATATTTATAATAAAGTTTATGATAGTATTAATAAGTGGTAATTTAAATATGTAAAAACCAATATCATTACCAAATACAGGATCTATATTATTAAAATTTTCACTGTTTAAAAATTGTAGAATTTCAAACCATAAAGTCGAAGTAATATTAACAGTTATAAATAAACTAATTACAAATGATGCTATTTTAATAATAATGTTAACTTTTTTATTATTTTTAGTATCTATTTGTTGCGTTTCAGCATAAAATCTTTTTTTTAATTTATTTATATAAATATATAATAATAATGTTAATAATATAAATATTGGTATACCAATATAAAATTGTGATTTTAGTTTAGTTAAAAAAGTTTGTGTATAACCTAATTCTTTAAACCACAAGTAATCAGTTGAAAATTTTACTATACCTCCAAAAGAACTAATTATAATGAAAAAAATAATGGCGACACCTATAATAAAAAAGCGGCTATGATTTTTCATTCTTTTCCTCCAATTTTAAGGATTTAATTATTTATTTAATTCAATTCTTAATTTTTCCAAAGATTTTTTTTCTATTCTAGACACAGTCATTTGTGATATATTTAATTCATTAGCTATTTCACTTTGGGTTTTATTGTTAAAATATCTATTAATTATTATTTGTTTTTCTAATTCATTTAACTTATTAATAGATTTTTGTATAAAATCTTTATTTTCTATAATTGAAAAGTGTTTATCATATTCACCAATTAAATCCATCAGTGTGATTTCGCTTTCTTCATTGTTTGAATCAAATTTTGTATCCAAGGATTGAGAATTAAACATTTTACCTGCTTCAAATGCTTCTAATACTTCCTCTTCTGTACAACTCATAAAATCAGCTATATCTTTCACGGATGGTGTTCTTTGAAGCTTATTGCTCAATAAAATATTAGTATCATTTACTTTTTTAGATATTTCTTGTATTTTTCTTGGTATTTTAATAAACCATCCCTTATCACGAAAATATCTTTTTATTTCACCTAATATTGTTGGAGTTGCAAAGCTTGTAAATTCAAATCCTCTTGATATATCATACCTTTCTATAGCATAAATTAAACCCATACATGCTATTTGATATATATCATCATATTCAATACCCCTATTATTATATTTTTTAGAAATAATTTCAGGCATATATTTGTATTTTTCAAAAATTTCATTTCTAATTTCAATATCTCTTGTTTTATTATATTTTAGAAATAAATCTTGATTTTTTAAACTTTTTGAATTTTGTGACAAATCTATCATATTATCAACGCCTATTCAATATTAATAAATTTTTTTTCGAAACTTATTTTTTTATTTTCTATATCTATCTTATACTTATCTGATAAACTTTTTATTATTAATACACACATTTCATTGTTAATTCCATTGTTAACAATGAATTCGCCATCATTTAAATCAGTTACCTCAATCTTAAATATATCATTTTCTATTAAATAATCTATCTCTAAGGGTTTTTCATTAGATACAACATTATTAATAAAAAAAATACATACTTCAGATACAATAACTTTTAAATCTTCTATTTCATCAATATCAAAACCATCAATATTTGATAAAGATGAAGTAGTAAGTCTTATTGTACTAATATATTCAGATTTTTTAGGTATAATTAATTTAATGTTGTCCATCACTATCACCATTTTTAATATCAAATACTTTATTTAAACCAGTTATATCAAATAATTTATAAATATTTGAATTTACATTAACTATTCCTATTACAATATTATTTTCCTTAGCCTTTTTGTATAGACTCATTAAAACACCTAGGCCTGTACTATCAATATATTCTAATTCTTCACCATTAATTATAATATTAATTGATTCATTTTCTATTATTTTCATTACTTTATTTTTAAATTCAGGAGAAGTATATATATCTACTTCTCCTATTGGTTTTATTTCAATATAATTATCATCTGAAGCTTTTTTAAATTTAATATCTAAAGACATTTGAAACCTCCATAATATTAATTTTCATCATCAGTATTTTCATCATCTGGAACTATTTTAGCAATTGAAGCTACCTTGTCACCATCGTTTAACCTCATTACAATAACACCTTGGGTATCTCTGCCCATTATTGAAATATCCTGTGCATGCATTCTAATAATTGAACCATTAGAACTTAATATCATTAAATCTTGATTTTTTTCTACAATCAATGAACCAACAATCATTCCAGTTTTTTCATTAATTGCATGGGCTTTCATTCCTTTTCCACCACGATTTTGACATCTATATTCTTGTGATAGTGTAACCTTACCATAACCATTTTCTGTGATGGTTAATATTTTTTTGTTTTCATCAGTATCTGCAAGTATACTCATTGATACAAGTTCATCATCTTCTGATGTTGTAATAGCTTTAACACCCATTGTGTTTCTTCCAGTTTCTCTAACATCATTTTCATTAAATCTTATACCCTTGCCATTTTTTGTTACTATAAAAATATCTTTTGATCCATCTGTTATATCAACGCTTATAAGTTCATCGTCTTCTGCAATTTTAATAGCAACAATTCCTGATTTTCTAGATGTATTAAATTCATTAAGCTTAGTTTTTTTGATAATACCTTTTTTTGTAGCTAATATTAAAAATTCATTTTCATCATTAAAATCTTTAACAGGTATTATAGATTTAACTTTTTCATCACTATCAATATTTATTAAATTAATAGCTGCTGTACCCTTTGCTTGTCGTCTTGCTTCAGGAACTTCATAGGCCTTAATCCTATAAACCTTACCCTTATTAGTTAAAAACATCAAATAATCATGGGTAGAAGTAATAAATAAATCTTTTACAAAATCTTCTTCCCTTGTTGTAAGAGCAGTTATTCCTTTACCACCTCTTCTCTGCGCCTTATAAGTATCTTCTGGCAATCTTTTTATATAACCGAAATTAGTCAATGTTATTGCAACATTTTCTTCTTCAATTAAATCTTCTACATTTATTTCACCTTCATCAGCTATTATTTCAGTTCTTCTTTCATCATAATATTTATTTTTAATTTCTTTTAGTTCTTCTTTTATTATTTGATCTACTAAATATTGATTTGCCAGTATTTCTTTATATTTATTTATCAATTGAATCAGCTCTTCATATTCTGCATCTAGTTTTTCTCTTTCCAGTCCTTGCAAACGTCTAAGCCTCATATCTACTATAGCCCTAGCTTGAATATCTGATAAACCAAAACGAGCCATTAAATTAGCTTCCGCATCATCATAGGAAGATCTAATGATTTTTATAACTTCATCAATATTATCTATAGCTATTTTTAAACCTTCTACAATATGGGCTCTTGCTTCTGCTTTATTTAAATCATATTGAGTTCTTCTTACTATAATTTCTCTTTGATGTTCAACATAATAATGAATCATTTCTTTTAAATTTAATACTTTTGGTTCATTATTAACTAAAGCAAGCATTATAATACTGAAATTATCTTGTAATTGTGTATGTTTATATAAATTATTAAGAATGACATTTGGATTGTAATCTCTTTTAATTTCAATTACAATTCTCATTCCATTTCTATCACTTTCATCTCTTAAATCAGAGATACCTTCAATTCTTTTATCTTTAACTAAATCAGCTATTTTTTCAATTAACCTTGCTTTATTAACTATATAAGGTATTTCAGAAACTATAATTCTGCTTTTATTATTTTTAGCTTGTTCAATTTCTACTTTTGATTTTACTTTTACCATGCCCCTGCCTGTTAAATAGGCATTTTTTATATTATCTTTTCCTTCAATTATAGCACCCGTTGGAAAATCAGGGCCTTTAACATAACGCATTAATCCTGGTATATCTATATCAGGATTTTCAATATAAGCAATAGTACCATTTATTACTTCACCTAAATTATGTGGAGGAATAGAACTAGCCATTCCTACTGCAATACCAGATGATCCATTTACCAATAAATTTGGAAACCTTGCAGGCAATACAACAGGTTCTTTTAATGTTTCATCAAAATTTGGTCTAAAATTAACCGTATCTTTACCAAAGTCTCTTAAAAGTTCCATTGCCATAGGAGACATTCTTGCTTCTGTATAACGCATTGCAGCCGCTCCATCACCATCAACAGATCCAAAATTTCCATGACCATCAATTAGTGGATATCTCATAGAGAAACTTTGTGCCATTCTAACCATTGCATCATAAACTGCAGTATCACCATGTGGGTGATACTTACCTAATACATCACCGACGATACGAGCCGATTTTTTATGTGGCTTATCCGGTGAAAGTCCTAAATCATTTGCAGAATATAAAATTCTTCTATGAACTGGCTTTAAACCATCCCTTACATCTGGCAATGCTCTTGATACTATAACTGTCATAGCATAATCAAGATAAGATTTTCTCATTTCTTCTGTAATATTAACTTCTAAAATCTTATCTATATTATCTATATCTTTATTTTCATTATCACTCATTTATAACCTCCGCAACTTTCTTATATGTCTAAATTCTTTACATATTTAGCATTCTCTTCAATAAATTCTCTTCTTGGAGCAACTTTATCTCCCATGAGTATAGTGAAGGTTTCATCTGCATCAATTGCATTATTTTCTTCAATTTTTAATAATATTCTGTCTTTAGGATTCATTGTTGTATCCCAAAGCTGATGGGGATCCATTTCACCTAAACCCTTATATCTTTGAATTTCAACCTTATTATCTCTTCCTATTTCTTCTAAAACCTTATTTAATTCTTTATCTGAATAAACGTATTGCTCAAATTTTCCCTTTTTAATTCTATACAAAGGTGGTTGAGCTGCATAAATATGACCATTTCTTATTAATTCAGGCATATATCTATAAAAAAATGTTAATAACAAAGTACGTATGTGAGCTCCGTCAACGTCAGCATCTGTCATAATAATAATTTTACCATATCTTAACTTTTCAATGTTAAAATCATCGCCTATTCCACAACCAAATGCTGTTATCATATTTTTAATTTCTTCTGAATTTAATATTCTATCTAATCTAGCTTTTTCAACATTTAATATTTTTCCACGAAGAGGAAGTATGGCTTGAGTACGTCTATCTCTTCCTTCTTTTGCAGAACCTCCTGCAGAATTACCTTCAACTAAATATATTTCACATAAATCAGGATCCTTTTCAGAACAATCTGCTAATTTTCCTGGAAGAGACATGCTTTCAAGTACATTTTTTCTTCTTGCCAAATCTCTTGCTTTTCTGGCAGCTTCTCTAGCCCTTGCAGATCTTAAAGTTTTTTCTATAACAGTTTTAGCAAGTTTAGGATTTTCTTCACAATAAGTATATAAAGCTTCACCAGTGATACTATCTACAATTCCTCTAACCTCACTATTACCGAGTTTAGTTTTAGTTTGACCTTCAAATTGAGGATTAGGTATTTTAATTGAAAGTATTGCTGTTATACCTTCTCGTATATCTTCACCAGTAATAGCTACATCATTTTCCTTAATCAAATTATTCTTTTTCGCATAATCATTAACAACTCTGGTTAAAGCAGTTTTAAAACCAATTAAATGTGTTCCGCCTTCTATTGTATTAATATTATTAACAAATGAATAAATATTTTCTGTGTATGAGTCTGTATATTGTAGAGCTATTTCAACAATTACCTTATCTTTTTCTCCTTCAGAATAAATTATTTCATCATGTAAAAAATCTTTTTTATTATTTAAATATTGTACAAATTCTTTTATTCCACCTTCATAGTGGAAAAAATCTTTTGCTCCACTTCTTTTATCCTCTAAAATGATTTTAATTCCTTTATTTAGAAATGCTAACTCTCTCATTCTATGTCTAATAGTAGTATAATTAAAATCAACATCATCAAAAATTGTTGAATCGGGCAAAAAAGTAATAGTTGTACCTCTTTTATCAGTTTCTCCTAAATATTCTATATCAGTTTTTGTAATTCCTCTTTCATATCTTTGTCTGTATGCTTTACCATCCCAATTTACTTCTGCTATTAAATAATCAGATAATGCGTTAACACAAGAAACACCAACACCGTGTAATCCTCCTGAAACCTTGTATGCATCATTATCAAATTTTCCTCCAGCATGTAAAACAGTTAAAACAGTTTCTAAAGTTGATTTTCCAGTTTTCTTATTTTTTTCAATAGGTATCCCCCTGCCGTTATCAGAAATAACTATTGAATTATTCTCATTTATTATGACGTTTATTGTATCACAGTATCCCGCTAATGCTTCATCAATACTATTATCAACTACTTCATAAACTAATTGATGTAATCCTCTTTCTCCTGTAGAACCAATATACATTCCAGGTCTTTTCCTAACAGGTTCTAATCCTTCTAATACTTGGATTTGGTCTGCACCATAATGTAAATTACCATTATTTTCTATCATTTAAACACCTCTAATTTGTAATATTTCCAATTTTTCCTTCGTTAATGTAATAAAAATTTTTATTGTAATTTTTAGTTAAATTTTTTAAATCATTATCATCTGTTGTAGTTATTACAGTTTGTATTCCTTTAATATATTTTATTAAATATCCTTTTCTTGAATTGTCTAATTCTGATAATACATCATCTAAAAGCAATATAGGATATTCTCCAATTTCTTTATTTATAATTTCTATTTCTGCTAATTTTATGGCTAGTATTGCTGATCTTTGTTGTCCTTGAGATGCAAAATATTTACATTCTTTACCATTTATTTTAATACTTAAATCATCTTTATGAGGTCCATACAAAGTTACTCTTCTTTCAATTTCATTTTCTAAATTTTTTTCTATTTTTTCTAAAAAAATTTTTTTAATATAACTTTTATCTTTGTCATTAATATTTCCTATATTACTTTTATAAGAAATATCTAACATTTCATTATTCCCTGATAAATCAGAATAAATATCCACGGCATATTTTTTTAAATTGTTAATATAATCATTTCTATAATAAATTAATTCAGTTCCTATGTTTACTAAATAATCATTCCAAATATTAATAATATCCTTATTACTGTTATTTGTATAGAAATTTTTTAAAATATTATTTCTTTGTGAAACTATTTTTTTGTATTGATTAAGCATATATTTATATTTTGGTTTAATTTGTGATATATCTATATTAATAAACTTTCTTCTTTCAATGGGGCTGTCTTTAATTATTTTCATATCATCAGGAGTAAAAATAACATTATTTAAAACACCTATCATTTCTCCAGTTTTATCTAACTTTACACCATTGAAAAATACTTGTTTCCTTTTATTTTTTTCAAGAATTAAATCAATTTTTAAATCATAATTATTTTTATTAATTGATGCTTCTATTATACTTTTATTTTCATTAAAATTAATTAATTCGTTTTCACTATTCAATCTAAATGTTCTTCCAATAGAACAAACATATATTGATTCTAGTAAATTAGTTTTACCTTGTCCATTATTTCCAATAAATATATTTAAATCCTCATTTAAATTTAATTCAACTTCTTTTAAATTTCTATAATTTTTAATTTTTAAACTTTTTACTATCACTTGATTCCTCTTCTAAAAAGTTTTAATAGTTGATATAAGTATGAGATCCTTCGCTACAGTTCAGGATTAGCGACAAACACCAAATTTTTAAAGATCAAAAATTTGGATGATCTGCTAAATTTCAGCATTTGAAATAACTGTGTATTTATTATTATCAAATTCTACACAGTCACCATTTCTTATTTTTTTACCTCTTTGCAGTACTACTTCACCATTGACTTTAACAAGGCCTTCTAAAATAACATTTTTAGCCATCCCCCCACCATCAACTGCATTTACAAATTTTAATAATTGATCAAGTTTTATAAATTCTGTATGAATTGTAATTTCTTCCATATTATACCTCTAATTGTTAATATAATAAACTTTACCTTTCATTGTAATGAATAACTAAATTTCCTGTCATTCTGAAGGCGTAGCCTGAAGATGCCCTAACCGCATTTTTCAGAGTGTTTTTTCTGAAAAATGTTGGTAGGTCATTCGCAACTAGTTCCCATTTTATGTTCTTTAAAATTTGGGTCGTCTGCTAGCCTATTCTGACTGGCAATATCATATAAATAAAGTTTTCATTATTTTCTTCTTTAATAAAACAAGGATTATTTTTTCCTATTAAATTCATTTCAATATACTCATTTTCAATAACTCTCAGTACATCTAAAATGTATTTAGAATTAAAACCAATTTTAATATCTTCACCTTGTTTTTCAATAGAATTTACTTCTTCTACATTTCCATATTCTGATGTTGAAGTAATTTGCATACAATTATCTTTAATATCAAATATAATTAAATTATTTTTATCTCCCCTAGCCATTAAAGAAGCCCTTTCTATACTATCTTTAAAGTTAGAATTATCTATTTTTATAACAGTTTGAAAATCATCTTTTAAAATTCCTACATAATCAAGAAATTTTCCTTCTAATAAGTTTGAGATAATAGTAGTTTTGTCTATTTTAAAAGAAATATGACTTTCAGATACAGTAATTAAAACTTTATCTTCAGTTTCTTCTAATATCCTTAATATTTCAATTAAAGTTTTAGTTGGAACAACTGCAGATACTTCTCCATTAAAATCTATATTTTCTTTTTTAATTGACATTCTAAAACCATCAAGTGCTACAAATGTGCACATGTTATTTTTTATTTCAATTAGGCATCCTGTAAAAATAGGTTTAATGTTATCAATTGCTGCGGCAAAATGTGTATATTTTATTAAACTTTTTAAAGAATCTGATTTTATTTCAAAAGAAGTACCATCATTATTAAAAGAACTGTCCGGATATTCATTTGATGAATTTCCTAATATATTAAATTCTGAATTTAAACATTTGATTTCTATATTGTTATTTTGCGTTGTTTCCATATTTACAATTGTATTAGAAGGTAATTTTCTAATAAAATCCCCGATTAACTTTGCATGTATTACAATTGAACCTTCTTCTATAACTTCACAATCACAATATGTTTTTATGCCTAAGTCTAAATCTGTTGCAGTTAATATTAATTTATTATCAATTGCTTCAATGAGTATTCCAGTTAATATTGGAAGTGTTGTTCTTGATGATACTGCTTTTTGTACAATATTAATTGATTTATTGAATTCATCTTGATTTATTCTAATTTTCATAATTTATCCTTTCTTATAAAATATAAATTTGAATTATAATATTATATTTTATTAATATAAAATTTCAGCTTGTGGATTCTTAATTTATATAATAATAAATAAAATAATTAATAGTAATAATAGTAGTGTCTGTTAATTTGTTGAAAACCAATTTTATTATTGATTTAAGAATGTTAAAAATAAATTGTGCATGTTGATAGAATTTAAAATACTTTTAATAATTTATTTTTTTAAAAAAGTAATCAACAGGTATTAACTTTTTGTCAACAATTTAATTATTAATATATTTAATTATTTAATTATTTAACATAGATATAATATCATCTATATTTTTTTTGATTTCCAGGTTATTTTCTATATCTTCATCTATTTTGTTGCATGCATGTATTACGGTTGAATGGTCTCTGCCACCAAATTCTTCTCCCAATTTTGGTAGAGAGTAATCAGTGAGTTTTCTTGCTACAAACATTGCAACTTGTCTTGGAAATGCAATATTTTTAGTTTTCCTTTTTGATATAATATCATCTACTGTAATATTATAGTAATTAGCAACCACTTCTTTAATATCCTTCATTGTTATTTTCTTATTGGAAGAAATTAAATGTTTTAATGCTTCTTGTGCTAATTCTAAATTTACTTCTTTTTTATTTGTCAATGAAGCATATGCAAATATTCTTATTAAAGCTCCTTCAAGCTTTCTTATATTTGATTGGATGTTTTGAGCTATATATGTTATTACTTCATCTGGAACTTCATAATTTTCCGATTCAGCCTTTTTTCTAAGAATAGCTATTCTTGTTTCAAAATCAGGTGGTTGGATATCAGCTATAAGGCCCCATTCAAAACGTGATCTTAATCTATCTTCAAGTGTAGGTATTTCACTAGGTGGATTATCACTTGAAACAATTATTTGTTTATTTGCTTCATGTAATGCATTAAAAGTATGGAAAAATTCTTCTTGAGTACTTTCTTTTCCTGCAATAAATTGTATATCATCTACCAATAATACATCTATTTTTCTATATGTATTTCTAAATTCAGCATTTGTACCATCTTTTATAGAATTAATTAAATCATTTGTAAACTTTTCTGATGTTACGTATAAAACTGATGTTTCAGGATTATTATCTAAAATATAATGTCCTATTGCATGCATAAGATGTGTTTTTCCAAGTCCAACTCCCCCATATAAAAACAATGGATTATAAGCTGTTGAAGGTGCTTCAGCTACAGCTAGAGAGGCTGCATGAGCAAATCTATTGCTATTTCCTATTATAAAATTATCAAATCTATATTTTGGATTTAGTTTTCTATCAGAATTTAAATTTTCCTCATCTAATGAATTATTATATGTTTTTTTACTTTCTTCTTTATCTATATTTTCTCCTGGAACTGTAAAAACAACTTCAGTTTCCTTTTTTAAAACATAAATAAATGCATTTTTTAAAAAATTATAGTGTCTTTTCTGAAGTGTATTTCTTAAAAAATCATCTGCTGTTTCTAAATATATAGTATTGTCTTTGTATGCTACAATTTTAAGTGGTTTAAACCAAGTATTAAAACTAACTTGATTCGTATCTTCCTTTATTATTTCTAATACCTGACTCCAAAGTTCTTCAAAATTCATTTTATTCCTCCTCGACTGTTAATAAATAAATCCAAAGGATGTTGATAGAATGTATATTTTATATTAATAAAAAGATATTAACAATTGTTTATATCTTTTTATTAACAGCCTTAATGTTGTAATTTTAAATTATTTTAAACTTTTTTTAAAAGTTATCCAAAAATAAGTAACAAAAAAATACTTATCCACAATTAATTAATATATTATCATTTTTTATCCACAATTACAATTCAATTTTATTTTTTTGTAAAAAATATTTGCAAATTGTTAAAAAATATAGTATATTACTAAAGCTATAATATTTTATAATGTGCTTGACATGATTTATTTTAAATATTATAATTTATTAATGCTTATGTAAATTTAAAGATAAGCATCTATAATGTAAATATTATGTATTTAATATATTTATCTGTTATACAAGGAGGTGTTCTACAATGAAAATGACATATCAACCAAAAAGAAGACAAAGAAGTAAGGAACATGGTTTTATTAAAAGAATGAGTACAAAAAATGGTAGAAGAGTATTAAAAAGAAGAAGGGCAAAAGGTAGAAAAAGATTGTCAGCATAAGGTCGCTTATAGTGGCCTTTTATTCCATTTTTATTAATATTTTAAAAAAATTAGGATAAAATACAATGATAATAATAAAAAATAATCGAGAGTATAAAGCAGTATATAATTGCAATAATTCTGTTTCTGATTATAATCTGGTATTATTTTTGAGAAAAAATAATTTAGGTTACAACCGATTTGGTTTCACTGCAGCTAAAAAAATAAAAAAAGCTGTTACTAGAAATATTATTAGAAGAAGAATGAAAGAAATAGTTAGGTTAAACGAATTCAAACTTAAAAATGGTTATGATATAATTTTGATGGCAAGAGTTAATGCAACAGATTCCGATTATAAAAGTTTGGAAAAATCATTTTTTAAGTTAATAAAAATAAAGAAAATATTAAATTAATAATGATATTATAAGTAAAATGAGTAAAATTCTAATTTTTATCATCAAAATATATCAACAATTTTCTTCTAGATCAAGTGTAAGACATTGTAGATTTTATCCCACATGTTCCCAATATTTTATTGAAGCTTTACAAAAATACGGTTTTATTAAAGGCTCATACTTAGGAATTAGACGAATTTTAAGATGTCATCCGTTTAATCCTGGGGGTTATGATCCATTAGAATAAACTTGGAGGATAATAATGAATTTAGATTTTATATGCTACCCATTAGGTATGCTTGTTAAATTGCTATATAATATGGTTTCTGGTATTGATACAGAAATATTATCAGCTTATTCAATTGCTATTATTTTAGCAACAATTATTTTCAAATTAATATTAATGCCATTAACGTTAAAACAAACTAAGTCAATGAAAGCAATGCAGGATTTAAGTCCTAAAATAAAAGAACTCCAAGATAAATATGGAAAAGATCCTCAAACATTACAAAGAAAACAGTTAGAATTATATAAAGAAGCAAATTATAACCCTATGTCTGGATGTTTACCAATGTTAATACAAATGCCAATTTTAATAGCATTTTTTTATGTAATTCAACAACCGGAAGTTTTTATTTTTAACGGAGATACTGCTTTTTTTCAATCTATCAATAAATCTTTTTTGTGGATAAAAGATCTAGGATTTGCTGAAAATCACATATTTTTAGATTCTGATATTGTAGACAAAGGAATAAATTCTAGTTTAGTAGGGCTTATAAATGGATTAGCAATGGGTGGATTAAGTCTTCCAGTAATTGGAACTGCATTTCCAATATTAGCTGCAATATCTGGTTTAACTACTTATTTTACTACTAAAATGACTTCAGCAGCACAACCATCAATGAATGAACAACAGGAGTCAACACAAAAAACTATGAGTATGATGATGCCTGTAATGATTTTTATATTTTCTATTAAGTTTCCTGCAGGATTAGCTTTATATTGGGTGGTATCAAATTTATTCCAGCTTATACAGCAATATGTTATATTAAATTCATCCAGAAAACTAAAGGAGGAATAAAGTAATATGAAGAGTGTGACTGTTGAAAAATTAACTGTAGACGAAGCAGTAAAATCTGCATTATATGATTTAAAGGCAGAAAAGAAAGAGGTTGAAATAGAAATAATTAAAGAACCTTCAAAGGGATTATTAAGTTTTCTTGGAAATAAAAATGCTAAAGTCAAAGTTACTGTTATAAATGGACCTGAAGAAAAAACTCAAAAGTTTTTTGATATATTATTGAATAAAATGAATATAGAAGCTGATTTAGAAATTAATTATTCTGAAGATTTATTAAAAGTTGATATAGTTAAAATTGACGAAAATGATAAAGGAATAATTATAGGAAAAAGAGGCAAAAATCTAGATGAAATACAATTTCTTTTAAATATTATTGTAAATAAAGACAGAGAAAACTATGTTAGAGTAGTTTTTAATGTAGAGGATTATAGAGAAAAAAGAGAAGAAACTCTTAAGAAGTTAGCAAAAAAAATGGCTGATAAATGTAGATACTATAAACGTAAAGTAAGACTTGAACCTATGAATCCTTATGAAAGAAGAATAATTCATTCAACATTGCAAGAAGAAACAGATATTATTACTTATTCTGAAGGAGATGAACCTTTTAGAAAAGTAGTAATAGATTTAAAATAGTTTAAGTAACAAAGATAACCCGGTGTTCCGGGTTTTATTTTTAATTATTTATATATACTTTTGTATAATTTTATTGTAATATGTATATATAAAATATTATTAGAAAGTTAGGTATCATATGAGTGAAGATACAATAGTTGCTATAGCAACATTCCCAGGTAATGCAGGTATAAATATTATTAGAATAAGCGGCGATAACGCCTTAAATATTGCTGGAAAAATTTTTATGAAAAAAAATAGTAATAGAGAAAGTAAATTGTCTTTAAAATCAAGATATTTACATTATGGTTATATACTAGATAAAAACGAAAAAATAATAGATGAAGTTTTATTATCATATATGAAATCTCCTAACACGTATACCAGGGAAGATATAATAGAAATAAATTGTCATGGTGGAGTAATATCTGCTAAAAAAATTCTCGAGACAGTCCTTGAGCATGATTGCAGATTGGCTGAAAATGGTGAATTTACTAAAAGAGCTTTTTTAAATGGAAGAATAGATTTAACTCAGGCAGAAGCAGTTATAGATATAATTAATGCTAAAACAGATTCAAGCCATGAAATTTCTGTTAATCATTTAGAGGGAAGATTATCAAAAGAAATTAATAAAATAATAAAAGAAATTATGGATTTGCTTGCTAATATAGAAGTTAATATAGATTTTCCTGAATATGATGAAGATGTCATAACTATTAATAAAGTTAAGACTTTAAGTATAAATGTAATAGAAGAAATAGATAGATTAATTAGAACAGCTGATACTGGAAAGATTATTAAAGAAGGTATTAAAACAGTTATATTAGGGAAGCCAAATGTAGGTAAATCATCTCTTATGAATTTTTTGTTAAATGAAAACAGAGCTATTGTAACAGATATACCAGGGACTACGAGAGATACAATAGAAGAATATGTAAATATTAAAGGAATACCTTTAAGAATAATTGATACTGCTGGAATAAGAGAAACAGATGATAAAATTGAAAAAATAGGAGTAGAAAAAGCTCTTGATAAAATAAATGAATCAGATTTAATAATAATGGTATTTGATTCATCAAAAGAGCTTGAATCAGAAGATGAGATAATTATTAATCATATAAAAGGTAAAAAAGTAATTTATATTAGAAATAAAAGTGACTTAGAAAATAAACTTGATTTATCTAATTATGATGAAATAGAAAAAGATATTATTAATATTTCCGTATTAAAAAACGAAGGATTAGAAAATATAATTAATAAAATAAATGATATGTTTTTCCAGGGTTCAATAAATATAAGTAATGAATTAATCATTAATAATGTGAGACATAAAAATTTGTTGATTAAGGCTAAAAAGAGTTTAGAAGAAGTGTTAAAATCAATTGAAGAAGATATGACAATTGATTTTATTGAAATAGATTTAAAAGATGCTATGGAAAGTTTAGGATTAATAGTTGGAGCATCTGTAAGTGATGATTTAGTTGAAAAAATATTTACGGAATTTTGTATAGGTAAATAGAAAGGATTTAAAATGGAAGACAAAGTAAGAGAATTTCTTGAAGATAAATATGATATTATTGTAGTTGGTGCAGGCCATGCAGGATGTGAAGCTGCATTAGCTTCCTCAAGACTTGGCATGAAAACTCTTATGATTACAATGAATTTAGATTCAATTGCTATGTTAGCTTGTAATCCAAATATTGGAGGTACAGGAAAAGGTCACTTAGTTAGAGAAATAGATGCTCTAGGTGGAGAAATGGCTTTAAATATTGATAAAACTATGATACAATGTAAGATGTTAAATGCTTCTAAAGGTCCTGCGGTACATTCACTTAGGGCACAAGCTGATAAAAATAAGTATCATACAGAAATGAAGAGAGTAATTGAAAAGCAGGAAGGTTTAACATTAAAACAAACAGAAGTTATAGATATAAGAATAAATAATGATGGAAGTTTCAATGTATATACAAAATTTGGCTCATATTATGAAGCCCGTGCAGTTATACTAACAACAGGAACTTATTTAAAAGGAAGAATTTATATTGGTGAATTAAATTACTCTTCAGGACCAAATGGTCTTTCTCCTTCAAATGAATTATCTGATTCTTTAATGAAATTAGGTATTTCTATGAGAAAATTTAAAACTGGTACACCTGCAAGAATTAATTCTGATACTATTAACTACATGTTAATGGAAAAACAGATAGGTGATGATGAAATTATTCCATTTTCATTTATGACTGATAGTATTGATATTGAGCAAGTTCCTTGTTATATAACATATACTACTGAAAAAACACACGAAATTATAAGAAATAATTTAAATAGATCACCTTTATATGAGGGTGTTATTAAAAGTGTTGGACCAAGATATTGTCCTTCTATAGAGGATAAAGTAGTTAGGTTTGCAGATAAGGATAGACATCAACTTTTTGTTGAACCAGAAGGTTTGGATACAAAGGAAATGTACATTCAGGGAATGTCGTCATCACTTCCTTTAGAAGTTCAAATTCCAATGTATAGATCTATGATAGGATTAGAAAAATCAGAAATTATGAGACCTGCATATGCCATAGAATATGATTGTATAGATCCAACTCAATTAAAAAGTAATCTTGAATTAAAAAGTATAAAAAATTTGTTTTTTGCAGGTCAAATAAACGGAAGTTCAGGATATGAAGAAGCTGCTGCCCAAGGATTGATAGCAGGCATTAATGCAGTAATGAGCTTAAATAATAGAGAACCATTAATATTGGATCGATCTGAAGCATATATTGGAGTTTTAATAGATGATTTAGTTACTAAAGGAACAAATGAACCTTATAGAATGATGACTTCCAGAGCAGAATATAGACTTGTTTTAAGACAAGATAATGCAGACGAGCGACTTACAGAAATAGGGTATAAAATAGGTATTGTTAAGGAAGACAGATATAAAAAATTTATAGAAAAGAAATCTAGTATTGAAAATGAAATTGAAAGAATTAAAAGTATTAAAATTACGCCTAAACCAGAAGTTAATGAATTTTTAGAGCATATAAATAGTGTTCCTCTAAAAATGCCAATATCAATATACGAACTTTTAAAAAGACCAGAAATTAATTATGAAAATATTTCTTATTTAGATAGCGAAAGACCAAAATTAAAAAAAGAAATAATTAATTATGTGGAAACTATTATAAAGTATGAAGGTTATATATTAAAACAATCAAAACAAATTGAACAATTTAAGAAATTAGAAAATAAGATTATTCCAGAAAATATTGATTATAATATAATAAGTAGTCTTAGATTGGAAGCAAGACAAAAGCTTAATAAAATAAGACCAAATTCTATAGGTCAGGCATCTAGAATATCTGGAGTTTCACCAGCAGATATTAATGTACTATTAATTTATTTAGAACAAATAAAAAGATCCGATCATAACAATAAAAAATCAGATGAAAAAGGTGTAAGCATTGAGTGATAGTATTTTAATAGAAGGACTTAAAGAATTAAATCTCCCCTTTAATAAAGAGAATATCGATAAATTTAATAAGTACAAAGATGTCTTAAAAGATTGGAATCAGAAAATTAATATTACTTCTATTGAAAATGATGAAGAAATTTATGTTAAACATTTTCTAGACAGCATTGTATTACTTGATAAAAATAATATATATGAAGAAAAGAAAATAATAGATGTCGGTACTGGAGGAGGTTTTCCAGGTATACCCCTTAAAATACTCAATAATAATTATAAATTAACGCTGTTGGACAGTTTAAGAAAAAGAATAGATTTTTTACAAATTGTTGCAAATGAACTTAATCTAGAGGATATTATTTTTATTCATGGGAGAGCAGAAGATTTTGGACAGAATATAGATTATAGGGAACAATATGATATATGTGTTTCTAGAGCAGTAGCTAGTTTGAATATATTATGTGAATATTGTCTTCCTTTTGTTAAAGTGGGAGGTTATTTTGCGGCTTATAAAAGTGAATCTATTTCCGAGGAAATAACAAACTCTAAAAATGCTATAACTAAATTAGGGGGAAGGATAAATAATATTAAAGAAGTTAAAATACCTAATACAAATATTATAAGAAAAATAATAATAATTGAAAAAGTTGAAAAAACAAAAGAAATTTATCCAAGAAAAGCTGGAAAGCCAAGTAAAGATCCATTAGTATAAGGGGGAAATATTTTTATGAGTAATATAGTTAATTTAGATATTAATAAAATAATTCCAAATAAAAATCAGCCAAGAAAATCATTTGATGAAAAGTCATTAGAAGAATTAAGTAAGTCAATTAAAAGCTACGGTATTATTCAACCAATAACTGTTAGAAAAATATATGATGATATATATGAAATAATAGCTGGAGAAAGAAGATTTAGAGCATCAAAATTAATTAATATGGAAACAATTCCAGCAGTAGTAATTGAAACTGGTGAAGAAGAATCAGCAGCCATGGCATTAATCGAGAATTTACAAAGAGAAGATTTAGATTTTATTGAAGAAGCTATGGCTTATGAGAGATTGTTGGAGGATTTTAATTTAAGTCAAACTCAATTAGCTGAAAAGGTTGGTAAATCACAATCAACAATAGCTAATAAAATGAGAATCCTAAAACTTCCTGAAAGTGTAAAATTAAAAATTAAAGAAGGTAAATTAAGCGAAAGACATGCGAGAGCACTTCTTAAAATAGATGATGAAGAAATTCTATTAAATTTAGTAGATAAGATTATTAAGAAGGATTTAAATGTTAATGCTACTGAAAAATTAGTTAAATCAATTTCAGAAGATGTTAATTCTAATAAATTAAAGGACAAGCGTTATGTGAGAAATTTTATAAATTATAAAATTTATATCAATACTATAAAAAATGCTTATAATGAGATTGTTAAGACTGGAATTAAAGCTAAATTTGAGCAAGAGGAATCGGATGAGTTCATAGAAATCAAGGTAAAGATACCTAAGAAAAACATATAACATGATATGTAAAGGGATGATAAAAATGTCTAAAACAATTTGTATATTCAATCAAAAAGGTGGAGTAGGAAAGACAACAACAAATGTAAATCTATGTGCGGCATTAGCTATTAAAGGCAAAACTGTGCTGAGTATTGATATTGACCCTCAAGGAAATTCAACTAGTGGTTTTGGTATTGATAAAAATGAACTGGAATTTACAATATATGATGTTTTAATAGAAGATTATGATATCAATAAACTTGTTATTAAAACAGAAATAGAAAATCTATATTTAATACCAGCTAATATACAACTTGCTGGAGCTGAAATAGAACTTACAAAAACAGAATATAGAGAAAAAACATTGTTGGAAAAGATTCATTTACTAGATCAAAAATTTGATTATATTATTATAGATTGTCCACCTTCGTTAGGATTATTATCTCTTAATGCATTAACTGCTTCAAATACAGTTTTAATACCTATTCAATGTGAATATTACTCTTTAGAAGGAGTAAGTCAGCTTATGGATACTATTAAACTAGTTAGAAGAACTTTAAATTCAAAGCTAGAAATAGAAGGAGTATTATTAAATATGTTTGATGGGAGAACAAACCTTTCTGTTCAAGTTGTAGAAGAAGTAAAAAAATATTTTAAAGATAAAGTTTATAGAACAGTGATACCAAGAAGTGTTAGACTTGCAGAAGCTCCCAGCTTTGGACAACCAATTATGCTTTATGATGAAAAGTCAAAGGGAAGTGAAGCCTATCTTAAGTTATCAGAAGAAATTATTAAAAATAATTCTAATTAATAATATTTTAGGAGGTAAAAATGGCAACTAAGAGAAAAGCTCTTGGTAGAGGTTTAGCAGCGCTTATACCAGAAGATTTAGAAAAAGAAGATGTTAATAAAATTGTTGACATTGAAATAGATTTAATATGCCCTAATCCAAATCAACCTCGAAAAATATTTGAGCAAGAGAGGATGAATGAACTTACTGATTCCATAAAGAAATATGGAGTAATTCAACCTATAATTGTGCGTAAAGACGGTGATTTATATACAATTATCGCTGGAGAAAGAAGATGGAGAGCATGTAAAAATGCTAATATTGCAAGTATTCCATGTATAATTAGAGATATAGAAAATAAAAATGCGTCTGAAATTGCATTAATTGAAAATATTCAAAGAGAAGATTTAAATCCTATTGATGAAGCCAATGCATATGAATTTATTATTGGAAGATATGGAATAACTCAGGAAGAAGTTTCTAATATTGTTGGTAAGTCAAGAGTGTATGTTTCTAACATTATGAGATTAACAAATCTTGAAAAATATGTGCAAGATAAAATTATAAAAAATGAAATTACAGCAGGCCATGGTAGAGCAATAATTAGTTTATCTCCTAACAAACAAATAGAAATTACTAATAAGATAATTAAAGAACAATTAAGTGTGCGAGAAGTAGAAAAATTAGTTCGTAATGATAAAAAATCGCCAAAGAAAAAAGAACAAGTTAAAGATAAATATATAGTTTATGTAGAAGATTTATTATCAGAGAGATTGTCTGCAAAAGTTAATATAAGAAGTAATAAAAAGAAAGGAAAAATAGAAATACAATTTAATAATAATGATGATTTAAACAGATTGTTAGATTTATTAAAAATAGAAGAAGAATAGCCATTATAATATATACGAATGGTATTCTTTTTTTTATATTTTAATGTATATGTTAATTATCGAAAGTATTTGCTTGTTTTTTTAAAATTAATGTAAATTAATTATATAATAATTGACAATTTATTAACATAATTGTATAATAGTTATGGTGTAATTATAATGTTGATATTTTTTTAGTATTTTAAGGGAGGTAATTTAATTGCAAAAAGGTCTTGTTATAGCAAATAAGGAAAACGAATTTATGCAGCTTAAAGAGTACATAGATTCAGTTAAAGAATCTGATGGTATTCTTATGCAAACGTTGCAGAAAGCACAAAATATTTTTGGGTATTTGCCAATTGAAGTACAAAAGTTTATATCTGAAGAAACTGGCATACCATTGGCTGAAATATATGGTGTAGTTTCATTTTATACACAATTTTCGGTAACACCAAAGGGAAAGCATAAGATAGGTGTTTGTTTGGGAACAGCATGTTATGTAAAAGGTGCTCAATTAGTAATTGACAAGTTAGTAAAAGAATTAAGTATTAAGGTGGGAGATACCACTGAAGATAATTTGTTTACACTTGAAGCAACAAGATGTCTTGGTTGTTGTGGGTTAGCTCCTGTTATGATGATTGATGATGAAGTTTATGGGAAAGTAGACCCTAAACATATTCCGGAAATAATCGATAAATATAGAGGGTAGGGGGAACTGAAATGAAATCATTAGAAGAATTAAAAAAATTAAGAGAAGAATCTATTAATAATATGGAAATGAGAAATACAGATAAGGAAATAAGAGTAGTAGTAGGAATGGCAACTTGTGGTATTGCAGCAGGTGCTAGACCAGTTTTAAATTCATTTGTTGAAGAAATAGCTAAAAGGAATATTAAAAATGTAGAAGTTGTTCAAACAGGCTGTATTGGAATGTGTACATATGAGCCAATAGTTGAAGTATTTTATCCTGATAAGGAAAAGGTTACATATGTTCATATAGATGCTGAAAAAGCTAAAAGAATAGTTGCTCAACATTTAGTAAACGGCAATGTAGTTAAGGAATATACAGTTGGTTCACTAGAAAAATAGTTTAGTTTATATTGATAAATGGAGGTAACATTATGGCGATTTTTAGATCTCATGTATTAATATGTGGGGGAACAGGTTGCACA
This sequence comes from Tissierellia bacterium, assembly GCA_028709465.1. GTDB lineage: Bacteria > Bacillota > Clostridia > Tissierellales > Sedimentibacteraceae > Sedimentibacter. Next base: position 23,267 of record JAQVWY010000014.1, read on the forward strand.
TCTTCAAAATCAGATTTAATTAAAAAGAGATTTGAAGAAAAAATAAAAGAAGTAAATCTTGAAAATGAGGTTCAAGTTGTAGGTACAGGATGTTTTGGTTTATGTGCAGTTGGACCAATTGTAATTGTATATCCAGAGGGTTCATTTTATTCTGAAATGAATGTTGATAAGGTTGATGAAATTGTTGAAGAACATTTATTAAAAGGTAGAATAGTTAAGAAATATTTATTTGAAGAAAGTGCCCAAGATGAAAAATTAAAATCTCTTAATGAAGTTGAATTTTATAAAAAACAAAAAAGAGTTGCATTGAGAAATTGTGGATTAATTAATCCAGAGAGTATAAATGAATATATAGCAAGAGATGGTTATATGGCTCTTGGAAAAGTATTAACAGAAATGACTCCTCAAGAAGTAATACAATTAATAAAAGACTCAGGTCTTAAAGGAAGAGGAGGTGCTGGTTTTTCAACTGGTTTAAAATGGAGTTTTGCTGCCCCTAATAAGGCAGATCAAAAATATGTAATATGCAATGCTGATGAAGGCGATCCAGGTGCATTCATGGATAGAAGTGTTCTTGAAGGAGATCCCCATTCTGTATTAGAAGCTATGGCAATAGCTGGTTATGCAATTGGTGCTACAAAAGGTTTTATTTACGTCAGAGCAGAATATCCAATAGCGGTTCATAGATTAGAAATAGCTATTAAGCAAGCAAAAGAATTAGGATTACTAGGTAATAATTTATTTGGAACTGATTTTAATTTTGATGTAGAAATTCGTTTAGGCGCTGGTGCATTCGTATGTGGAGAAGAAACAGCATTGATGCAATCAATTGAAGGAAAAAGAGGAATGAGCAGAAATAAACCTCCATTTCCTGCTAATAAAGGTCTATGGGGTAAACCAACAATTATAAATAACGTTGAAACACTTGCAAATATACCTCAAATAATAAATAACGGACCAGAATGGTTTAAAAGCTTTGGAACTGAAAAGTCTCCTGGAACAAAGGTTTTTGCTTTAGGTGGAAAAATTAGTAATACAGGATTAGTTGAAGTTCCAATGGGAACAACTTTAAGAGAAGTAATATATGATATTGGTGGTGGTTGTCCAAACGGTAAAGAGTTTAAAGCTGTTCAAACAGGTGGACCATCAGGTGGATGTTTAGTAGTGGATCATTTAGACACACCAATCGACTATGATAATCTTACAGCTCTTGGATCAATGATGGGTTCAGGTGGAATGATTGTAATGGATGAAGATAACTGTATGGTTGATATAGCAAAATTCTTCTTAGATTTTACTGTAGATGAATCATGTGGTAAGTGTACTCCTTGTCGTGAAGGTACAAAGAGAATGTTAGAAATATTAGAAAAAATTACACAAGGCAAGGCAACTATGGAAGATTTAGATAGATTAGAAAGTCTTGCAGAAAATATTAAGTCTACTTCGCTATGTGGATTAGGTCAAACAGCTCCAAATCCAGTTTTATCAACTATGAAATATTTTAGAGATGAATATGAAGCACATGTAAAAGAACATAGATGCCCTGCAGGGGTTTGTCAAGCATTGTTGAAATATATAATAACAATGAATTGCAAAGGATGTACAAAATGTGCAAGGGTATGTCCAGTAGGTGCAATTCAAGGAAAAGTTAAAGAAATTCATGTTATAGATCAAAGCAAATGTATTAAATGTGGTGCTTGTATGGAAGCTTGTTCATTCCATGCTATTATCAGAAAGTAAAGAAGGTAGGTGTTTGGTATGGATAAAGTAAATGTAACTATTAATGGTATACAAGTAAGTGTACCAAAAGACTATACAGTATTAATGGCTGCAAGAGAAGCTGGTATAGATATACCTACACTTTGCTATTTAAAAGATATAAATGAAATAGCAGCTTGTAGAGTTTGTGTTGTTGAAGTTGATATTAAAGGAGTACCAATGAGAAATTTACCTGCTTCTTGTGTATTGCAGGTACAAGAAGGTATGAATGTAAGAACAAATACTCCAAAAGTTAGAAATGCAGTTAGAATGAATGTTGAACTAATTCTTGCAAATCATAATAGAGAATGTTTAACATGCATAAGAAATGGCACATGTGAACTTCAAAAACTTTGTGATGAGCTTGGAATAAAGGATATTGAATATGTAGGTGAGAAAAGAGAAGCTAAAATAGATAATTTATCACATTCAATAGTAAGAGATTCCAGCAAATGTATATTATGTGGTAGATGTGTAAGCACATGTAGAGACGTTCAAGGTATAGGTGTATTAGATTTTACAAATAGAGGATTTACAACTGAAGTATCTCCTGCTTTTGACTATAGCATGAAAGATGTAAATTGTGTTTATTGCGGTCAATGTATTCAAGCATGTCCTGTTGGAGCTTTGCATGAAAGAACATATATAGATGATGTATGGGATGCAATAGATGATCCTGATAAATTTGTTGTGGTACAAACTGCACCAGCAGTTAGAGCATCATTGGGTGAAGAATTTGGATTACCTGTAGGTACCAGCGTAACAGGAAAAATGGTGGCGGCTCTGAAAAGATTAGGATTTGACAGGGTTTTTGATACTAATTTTTCGGCAGATTTAACAATAATAGAAGAGGGAAATGAATTGTTAGATAGAGTTGTCAATGGTGGTAAGTTGCCAATGATTACTTCTTGTTCACCAGGATGGATAAGATACTGTGAAATGTATTATCCAGACTTTTTAGAAAATTTATCAACTTGTAAATCACCTCAACAGATGTTTGGTGCCATAGTAAAATCTTATTATGCAGAAAAAGAAGGAATTGACCCTAAAAAAATAGTATCAGTTTCAGTAATGCCATGTACATCTAAAAAAACAGAAGCTAACAGACCAGAAATGGAAGTAGATGGTTTGAGAGATGTTGATTACTCATTGACTACAAGAGAGCTTGGAGATATGATAAAACAAGCAAGAATTCAATTTACTCAACTACCAGATGAAGAGCCTGATAAAGTAATGGGTGAATACACAGGTGCTGGTGTAATATTTGGTGCAACAGGCGGAGTAATGGAAGCAGCTTTAAGAACCGTAGCTGATATATTAACAGAAGAAGATTTACAGGAAATTGAATATCAGGCAGTTAGAGGAATAGAAGGAGTAAAAGAAGCTTCTGTGGTTCTTCCTATAAATGGAAAAGATACAGAAATTAAAGTAGCTATAGCTCATGGAACAAAAAATGCGTCAAATGTATTAGAAGCAGTAAGAAAGGGAGAAAAGGATTATCACTTTATTGAAGTTATGGCATGTCCTGGAGGTTGTGTACATGGAGGCGGTCAGTCACATGTATCATCTAAAGCTAGATTATCTGTTAATCCAAAAGTAAATAGGGCAAATGCATTGTATGAAGAGGATAGATCCTTGCCGCTTAGAAAATCTCATAAAAACCCTGAAATTATAAAGTTATATGAAGATTATTTAAAGAAGCCAAATGGTCATTTATCTCATAAATTGCTTCATACACATTATAATAAAAAAGAAAGCTATAAACTTGATCAACAAGAAGAATTTGATAAGTTAATAAAAGAACTTAAATAAAAAATAAGATTAACCAGGGCCACTAAAATAGTTTATTTTTAGTGGCCCTATTTTTTTATGATATTTATTTTGAATAAAATATTTTATTTATATGGTAATATGTTATAATATATAAAATAATGAAAAGATAACTTATAAATTAGGGGAAGAAATGATATTAATTAAAAATGGTAGAGTTATAAACCCAAAAAATAATATAGATGAAAAGATGGATATATTAATTGAAAAAAATATTATAATTTGTATTGAAAAGAATATTGAGCTTAATGATTCTATTGATATAATTGATGCAAAAAACTGTATTGTAGCACCGGGATTAATAGATGTACATGTCCATTTTAGGGATCCGGGTTTTACATATAAAGAAGATATTCAATCAGGATCAAAGGCAGCTGCTCGTGGTGGTTTTACAACGGTTGTATGTATGGCAAATACTAGCCCTGTAGTAGACAATGAACAAACATTAAGATTTATTGAAAAGGAAGCTGAGAAATCCATAATTAATGTTATGCAAACTGCAACTATTACAAAGAAACTAAAAGGTAAAGAATTAGTTGACATGAAACATTTAAAGGAATGTGGAGCAGTAGGTTTTTCAGATGATGGCATTCCTATTATGGATTGCGATATTTTATTAAAAGCAATGAAATTAGCAAAGAAATTGGATGTACCTTTAAGCCTTCATGAAGAAGACCCTTCATTAGTAATAAATCCCGGTATTAATCATGGGAAAATATCACAAGCACTTGGACTAGAAGGTACATTAAAAGAAGCAGAAGAGGTAATGGTTGCTAGAGATTGTATGCTTGCAATATCAACTAAGGCTAAAGTGAATTTTCAGCATATAAGTTCTGGAAATACTGTTGATATAATAAGGTTTGGCAAAAAAATGGGTGGCAATATAACAGCAGAAGTAACACCTCACCACTTTTCAATTACAGAAGAATCAGTTATTTCTCATAAATCATACGCTAAAATGAACCCTCCCCTTAGAACAGAAAATGATAGGCTAAAGTTAATACAGGGGTTAAAGGATGATACTATTGAAATAATAGCAACTGATCATGCTCCTCACAGCAAGGAAGAAAAAGAAAGAGGTTTGTTAAATTCACCAAGCGGCATAATCGGATTAGAAACAGCATTATCCCTTGGAATTACAAATTTAGTATCAAAAAATTATATTAGTTTGATAAAATTGTTGGAAAAGATGACTATTAATCCAGCAAGATTATATAACTTACACAAAGGTTCATTACATAAAGGAGCAATCGCAGATATTGTTATTTTCGATCCTAAGGAAGAATGGGTTGTTGATGATTTTTATTCAAAATCAGCCAATACACCATTTGTTGGACAAAAATTGATTGGGAAAGTTAAATATACAATATGTAATGGGAAGATTGTTTATGAAGATAACATTAATCCCCAAAAATAATTACTTACATATAATATAATGAAAAATAATAAAGCAGGTGATAAAATGATATATTTAGACAATGCTGCCACTACTTATCCTAAACCAAAAGCAGTTTATGACAATGTAATGAAGGCTATGAAAGAGTATGGAGCTAACCCAGGTAGAGGCAGCCATGCAATGGCAATAGAAGGAGCTAAAACTATCTATGAAACAAGAGAGCTATTAGCAGAAATGTTTAACCTAGAAGATCCATTGAATGTTATATTTACATTTAATGCGACTGACAGCTTAAATATAGCTATAAAAGGATTATTAAAACCTGGAGATCACGTTATTACTACTTCAATGGAGCATAACTCTGTTTTAAGGCCAATTTATGAATTGCAAAAACTTGGAGTAGAAAATACAATTGTTTCTTGTGATAAAGAAGGTAAAGTAAATGTAGAAGATATTGAAGAAGCTATCAAAGATAATACTAAATTAGTTGTTACTACACATGTTTCAAACTTATCAGGTACTATATTTCCAATTAAAGAAATAGGAAGTTTATGTAAAAAATATGATTTGTTATATCTAGTAGATGCTTCACAAAGTGCTGGTGTTTTAGAAATAGATGTACAAGAATACAATATTGATTTATTGGCTATGCCGGGTCATAAAGGTTTACTTGGTCCACAAGGTACAGGAGTATTATTGATTAATACAGATGCAGATATCAATCATCTTAAAGAAGGCGGAACAGGTAGTGAATCTAGTAATTTAAGTCAACCAAATTTTTATCCAGATAAGCTAGAAGCAGGAACACATAATTTACCCGGGATAGCAGGATTAAACTTTGGTATAAAGTATATAAAAAGCAAGGGAATAAAATCGATTTATAATCACGAAAAAAAACTTCTTGATATATTTATCAAAGAGTTAAAAAAGAATCCTAAAATCGTAATTTATGGCCCGACCAATATTTTGGAAAGATCAGGGGTGGTTCCTATTAATATAATTAATATGGATTCCTCTGAAGTTTCATATTTGTTAGATACAAAGTATAGCATAGCGGTTAGGTCAGGATTGCATTGTGCCCCATTAGCTCATAAAACATTAGGGACAGAAAAAATAGGAGCTGTTAGATTTAGTGTAGGACCTTTTAATACAAAAAAAGATATTATTGCTGCAGTTAAAGCTTTGAATGAAATTTCTTTAGCTGAATAATTTTATTAAATCATAATAGAATGAATTACTACTATTATGATTTTTTTAATGCAAAATATTTAGTACTTTGGTATAATATTATTATTAGATAAACGACATTATATTAATAGATAGGAGAAATATGAAAAAGAAAATATATTTTTTGATGTTTTTTTTATTTATACTATTTGTTGTATTATATTTTGTTAGTAATGAAAAGTTTGTTTTTAATTTTGATAATAATATGTCATATGAAATTAAAAACAAGCAGATAGTAGAAATTAATGTTCTTGATAATTCTAAATTTTTTTGTGATGGGATAATAACTTATAACAATCAAAAAATTATATATTTAGATTATAATAATAACATCGTTTGGGAAAATCAAAATAGAATTTTTACAGATAAAATATTTATTGGTAAAGATTATATATTTAGATATATTAATAAAGGTATAGAATATATTAATAAAAATAATCAAACCTATATGAGTGTTGAACTTTCAGGTGAAGTAGTTTTTGTTTCACGTGAAACAAAAAAAATATATATAATTACAGATCAAAAAAATGGACAGAATTCATTATATATAATAGATGATAACAATGAATTTTTTGTAGATAATAAAATATTTTCTGGTATTATAACAAACGTAACAATAGATGATAAAATAGATAGATATTGTGTAACTACATTAAATATAACTAATGATAATTTAGTCAATTCATTATCATTTAATCATTTAATAGTTGCTTCAGAGTTGTGGAATATTGAAATAACAGATGAATTAATTGTAGGAACAGAAATTATTAATAATAATGTATTAGTAATTGGTACAAAAAATATCTATTTATATAATGAACAAGGAAAATTAATGTGGAAAAATATTAACTATTCTACTGTAATGAATTATGTAATAAACAGAAATGAGAAAAAAATATACATATTATTTAAAAAAAATGATAAATTTGAAATAGTATGTTATAATTATAATGGAAAAGTAAGTAGTATAAATAAGGTTCCATTAAATGTAGAAAAAATAGGAATATTTAATAATAGAATTTTTGTTTACAATGAAAAAACAATTTATTTACTACATAACGACAATTGTTATAAACTAATTGATGTAAATGAAGGCTTGATTTTGGATTTTTATGTTGATAACAAAAACATACATATTTTAACAAAAGATAAACTTATAAAAGGACAAATAAGATAAAAGGGGGTATATTATTATGAACTTTGTAGATATTTTAATTATTATCTTCATAGGAGTATCGTGTTTTGATGGGTATAAAAAAGGGTTTATAAAAACATTGTTTGATACTATAGGGTTGATTGTAGCATTTTTGTTGAGTAGAAATCTATATGGTTTTGTGGAACAATTTTTGCTTAATCATACCAGGTTATATGTAAAGGTATATGGTTTTTTTGAGAATAAAGCAGCAAGTTTATCGGGATTATTTGAAAGCAACAAACAAAATATTACAAATGATTTAGTCGGATCATTAAAACTACCAGCAGAGTTACAAAATGTTGTAAGTAATATATTTATTCACAATACGTCAACTAATACTAATTTATTTGCTACTTTTGTTGATAAAATAAGTATTATTTTAATAAGATCAATTAGTTTTATAATAACATTTTTAGTTTTATATATAATGCTTGTATTATTATCAAATTTTATTAACCTAATATTTAAACTTCCTGGTTTAAATATTACGAATAGAGTTTTTGGAGCTGCTGTTGGTATTCTAAAAAGTATAATTATTTTATATATAGCATTTGCGTTATGTACGCCTCTCATAGGATTTAACTCAAATGGTTTTATAGCAGAAAATATATTGAATTCTGAATCCAGCAAAATATTTTACGACAATAATTTAATACTTAATTATTTATCATATAAAGGATTTTATGAAAATTAAATGGAGGATAAAAATGAAAATAGTAGACGCTAGAGGAAAGGTATGTCCACAGCCTGTTATATTAACAAAAACTGAAGTGGATGCAGGAGAGTTAAAAATTACAGTAATTGTTGATAATGATACATCTAAAACAAATGTAATAAAGTTTGGGACAAAACAAGGGTTTCAATGTAATGATGAAATTAAAGAAGATGGGATTTATGTAACATTAACGAAAGATGTAGATAGTATTGAAAAAAATGATGATGAAGAAGCAAATAAAGAGTTATTAATAAATAATTTAAAAATGAAAAAAGAAAGCAAAGGTTATGTTATTGGAAAAAATACACTTGGCTCTGGATCTGAAAAGCTTGGTGCTTTACTTATGAAAAGTTTTATTTTTACTATTTCTGAAACAAAACCTTATCCAAGTTTCATGATATTTTTAAATGGTGGTGTTAAGTTAACAACACAAGGTTCAGAATCAATAGAAGATTTAATAAAACTTGAAAAAGCAGGTGTAAAAATTGTTTCATGTGGAACATGTTTAGATTTCTTTGAAATAAAGGGGAAATTACTAGTTGGTGAAGTTTCAAATATGTATGATATTGTTGAAACAATTAATAATTCTGATAACACAATTATGATTTAAAGGAGTATGATGAATATATGCCTATGAAGTTAAATGTTGGTGATGTGGTTAAACTTAAGAAAAAACATCCTTGTGGTGGATATGACTGGGAAATTTTAAGAGTAGGTGCAGATTTTAGAATAAAGTGCACAACTTGTGAGAGACAAGTATGGCTGCCAAGACGTGAGATAGAAAGAAGAATAACTAAAATAGTAAGTTCAATTGAGCCTCCTGATACTAATTAATTCTAAAAATATCTTGACATAAAGCATAAAATAGAATATCATAATAAAAAGTAAATACCTTTAATCTGGCACAGAGAGGCTGGGAAGGAATAAAATTGAACAGATGAAATATTGAACTAGTGTTTAATTAAGTCTTCCATGCCTATATGGAAGACTTATTCATTTTGTGGGTTTTTTAAAATCTTTAAAATAGTCCCGTGAGACTAAAAGGGAGGAAAAATGTTAAAAGGCAGAAGTTTGATTGAGCCAATGGATTTATCAGTAGAAGAATTAAAAGAAATACTGGATTTAGCAGATAAAATTGTTGATAACCCATTAGAATACGTAGATGCTTGCAAGGGTAAAATATTAGCTACATTGTTTTATGAACCAAGTACAAGAACAAGATTGAGTTTTGAAGCCGCAATGTTAAGACTAGGCGGAGCTATTATGGGGTTTTCTTCGGCAAATTCAAGTTCAGCAGCAAAAGGTGAAAGTGTAGCTGATACAATAAGGACAATTGCATGTTATGCAGATATAGCTGCAATAAGACATCCAAAAGAAGGTGCTGCTAAAGTTGCAGCCATGAGCACTGATATGCCTGTTATAAATGCAGGAGACGGTGGTCATCAACATCCTACACAAACTTTAACTGATTTATTAACAATTAGATCTTTAAAAGGTTCATTAGATAATTTTACTATAGGCTTATGCGGAGATTTAAAATTTGGGCGAACTGTGCATTCTTTAATAAAAGCATTATCAAGATACAGTAATATTAAGTTTGTTCTCATATCACCTGATGAATTAAAAGTTCCCGAATATATAAGAGAAGATATATTAATTAAAAATGGTTTAGAATTCGAAGAGGTAGAAAGGCTTGAAAATGTAATATCTCAACTGGATGTGTTATATATGACTAGAGTACAACGGGAAAGATTTTTTAATGAAGCTGATTATATAAGATTAAAAGACAGTTATATATTAGACATGGAAAAACTTGAAATGGCTAAAAAGGATTTAATAATATTACATCCATTACCAAGAGTGAATGAAATATCTATAGAGGTAGACAAAGATCCAAGAGCTTCATACTTTAAACAAGCTAAATATGGCATGTTTGTAAGAATGGCATTAATAATAAAATTATTGGGGGTCGAAAAATAATGAATATAGACAGCGTACAAAAAGGTCTTGTAATTGATCATATCAAAGCTGGAAAGTCAATGGAAATATATAAATATCTTAGTCTTGACAAAATGGATTGTAGTGTAGCAATTATACAAAATGCTAAAAGTAGAAAACTTGGTAAGAAAGATATAATTAAAGTTGAAAACAATATTACTATGGATTTAACAGTTTTGGGTTTTATCGACCCAAATATTACTATCAATGTTATAGATAATGGAGTAATAATTAAAAAAATAAATTGTGGACTTCCTTCTGAAATAATTAATGTAGTGAAATGTAAAAATCCAAGATGTATAACATCAATTGAACAAGAAATACAACATATATTTAAATTAACTGATAAAGAAAATAAAATATATAGATGTATCTATTGTGATACATGCTATGATAATAATTAGATAAAAATATGCTGATGATAAACATCAGCTATATTAATAATATGAACACTTTTTATTTAAGTTTGGGGATCCTAGTATTAAGTATGATAATAATAGAAAATATAGTATTATGAATAGGAGATAATGTATGATTGTAGATAAATTGTATAATTTAGTTACTGAAAGGGGACATGTATGCATAGGTCTTGATACTGATTATAGTTATATACCAAATTCCTTTGCTCAAAAATTCCCTTCAAAGGGAGAAGCGATTTTCAACTTTAATAAGGAAATAATCGATAAAACATATGATGTAAGTGCTTGTTTTAAAGTGCAAATAGCATATTACGAGGCTTATGGCATAGAAGGGCTTAAAGCATATTCAGACACATTAAAGTATATTAAAGAAAAAAATAGTATATCTATAGCAGATATAAAAAGAGGAGATATACAAAAAACTGCAGAAATGTATGCAAAAGGTCATTTCACGGGAGATTTTGAAGCGGATTTTGTAACGCTAAATCCATATATGGGTGTAAATGATAGCATAGAACCATTTATCGAATATGTTCAAAATAATAATAAAGGACTCTTTGTATTAGTGAGAACATCAAATCAGGGCGCTAGAGATTTTCAATACATTAGAGATAAAAATAACAATGCTTTATATGAAATAGTTGGAGAAAATTTAGAAAAGATTGCAGAAAAAAACCTAGGTAAATGCGGATTTAGTTCTGTAGGAGCAGTTGTTGGTTGTACTAATAATGAAGAAGGTATAATTTTAAGAAATAAAATTAAGTCTATGTTTCTATTAATTCCAGGCTATGGGGTACAGGGAGGAAAAGCGCAAGATATTGTAACTTATCTTATAAATGGCAATGGGGCAGTAGTTAATTCATCAAGGGGAATTATTCTTGCTTATAAAAAAGAAATAGACGGTGAGGTAAATTTTGCAGAATATGCAAGAAAAGAAGTAATAAGGATGAGGGATGAAATAAGATCTTTTATTTAAAAGGAGCAGAAATGAAAGTTTATCATAGCAAGGTATTGGAAAATAGATTAATTTCTACAAATATATATAAAATGACGATTGAAATAGACAATTTAAATAATGATATAAAACCTGGGCAATTTTTTATGCTTAAAACACTAGATAATTCGTTTTTATTACCAAGACCCATAAGTGTAAATGAAGTAGGAGTGAACACAGTAACATTTGTTTATAGAATTCAAGGGACTGGTACAAAAAGTATAAGTTATGTAAAGCTAAAAGATTACATACAAGCTACAGGTCCTCTAGGTAATGGTTTTGATATAAATTTAATAAATGGGAGAGTTGCTATAATTGGAGGAGGAATAGGAATTGCTCCTTTATTATATTTAACAAAATGTTTAAAAACTACTTCTGATGTTTATTTAGGTTATAAAGATGAAGTTTATTTAGTTGATGAATTTAGAAGATATGCTAATAAAACAGTGGTAGTTACAGAAAACGGAGGAATAGGCTTTAAAGGTTTTGTAACGGATTATGTTGATTATAATAATTATGATATTGTAATAACATGTGGTCCAGAAATTATGATGAACAAAATAGCTAGCAAATGCAGAGACCTAAATATAAAATGCTTAGTTTCACTGGAAAGAAGAATGGCTTGTGGATTAGGTGCATGTCTTGGATGTACAGTGGAGACGATATATGGAAATAAAAGAGCTTGTAAAGATGGACCAATATTTGCTGGAGAAGAAATTTTAGTTCAGTGGAGGAAATAAATGGCAAACTTAACAACTAATGCAATGGGTGTTGAATTTAAAAATCCTATAATAACAGCTTCAGGGACTTTCGGATTTGGTGAAGAATTTTCACAGATATTTGATTTATCAATACTTGGAGGAATATGCAGTAAAGGGCTTACACTACATCCCAAACAAGGTAATAAAGGTGTTAGACTCTGGGAAACACCAATGGGATTGATTAACAGCATTGGCTTACAAAATCCAGGAGTAGATAAATTCATATGTGATGAATTACCTAAAATGAAAAGTTATGGTACTAAGGTTATAGCAAACTTAGGTGGTAACACAACTGAAGAGTATATTATTGGTGCAAAAAAGTTAAGTGTAACTGATGTTGATATAATAGAATTAAATATTTCTTGCCCTAATGTAAAAAGCGGAGGTATGGCTTTTGGAATAAAATCAAATGTTGCATTTGACATTGTTTCTAGTGTAAAAAAAGTATGTAAGAAGCCACTTATGGTGAAATTGTCACCAAATGCAGAAAATATTGCAGATATGGCATTGGCATGTGAATCTGGTGGTGCAGACGCCATATCTTTAATTAACACAATAAAAGCAATGGCAATAGATGTTAAGAAAAAGACGTCAGTATTTGATAATATATATGCTGGACTTTCGGGTCCATGCGTAAAGCCAATAGCTCTTAGAATGGTTCATGAGGTATCAAAAGTTGTTAAAGTTCCTGTGTGTGGATTAGGAGGAATTATGACATCTACAGACGTTATTGAATTTATAATGGCTGGTGCAACAATAGTACAAATAGGTACAGGAAATTTTATAAAACCAGATATAGCTGTAGATATTATTGATGAAATAAATGAGTATATGGATAAGGAAAATATAAAGACTCTAGATGAAATTAGAGGTATTATATAATAGTAGGAGGTAAACAATGAGTGTAAATGTAGTGGAAGTTTTAAAGGAGTGCGAAGCATTGTTGGAAGGTCACTTTTTATTATCTTCAGGGAAACATAGCAATAAGTATTGTCAATGTGCAAAGCTAATGCAATATCCAGATAAAACTGAGAAAGTTGTAGCAATTGTAGCTCATAAAGTAAAAGACTTAGGGATAGACTTAGTTGTTGGACCTGCCATGGGAGGCATTACTGCAGCATATGAGCTAGGAAGACAATTAAACAAAAGAGCAATATTTACTGAAAGAGAAAATAATGTGATGACATTAAGACGAGGCTTTGAAATAAAGCCAGGAGAAAGAATCCTAATTATGGAAGACGTGGTTACAACGGGAAAATCATCAATGGAAACGGCTAAGATACTAGAACAATATGGAGGTAAAGTAATAGGGATTGGATGTATAGTAGATAGAAAGGTAAGTCAAATAGAATTACCAATTTATAGTGCTGTGGAATTAATTTTTGATACATATAACGAAGATAATTGCATTCTTTGTAAGAATGGATCAAAACCAATAAAACCAGGCAGCAGAAAATTTGATTAAATTTAAGGGACGCTAATGCGTCCCTATTTAAATAAATAAGACTATTAGGTAGGGAACAGTCTCTAGCTGTATTTAGGAATTTTACATTAGCTAAATTATCTAGAAGAAAAAGAATGGCCAGAATAACCACCATATTGGGTTTTCACATCTACCATATCTGTCACAATACGGATATTGGTAATATCTGTTGTCATATCTTCTATCATATCTTCTATCATATCTTCTGTCATATCTTCTGTCATAGTATCTATTGTTGAATCTGTTACCGAAAACATCATAATCTGAATCCAAATCTGCATTTTCTAAATCATAAGTGTATTCAAACATGTTTTCATTTATATCATTATAATAATTTTGATTATTTCTATTATTAGTTTCCATATTCTCTCCTTTCTTTCCTTTACCCATATATAATTTCATATACTATAGTATATGATATAAATTATAGCTTGTTACGGAAACTGTCGAATAAAAATATTTCCCAGGAAATTATTACTAACATAATAGATAAAAGGATATAATATAAGTATTTTGTAATTAAACAAATGTAAGCAGAATAAATATATAATATATTAAATTTTGAGGTGATATTTTGTTAATTAAAAATGTATTAAACAAAAAATCTATGATTTGTATAACATTAATTATATTGTTACTTGCAATTGGATATTTTGAAATTAACAATATAATAATTCAAACATTTACAAGTCCATCTGTCAAATTACCTATCATAATGTATCATCATGTGTTAAAAGACTCAAAAAAGTGGGGAAAATATGTAATTTCTCCAAATGAATTCGAAGATGATATAATATATTTAAAAAAGGAAGGTTATACTACAGTCGTAATGCAAGATATAATTGATTATGTATACAATAAAAAGCCGCTGCCTTTAAAGCCAATCATATTAACTTTTGATGATGGTTATTTAAGTAATTATGAATATATAATTCCAATCCTAGAAAAGCATGATTGTAAAGCTGTAATATCCGTTGTTGGTGAATATATAGAGACAAGTTCTGGGGAATATGTAACTAGTGTTGCGTACTCATACATGGATTGGGATCATATTACTGAAGCAATAAATTCAAAATACATTGAAATTCAAAATCACTCATATTCAATGCATAAAATAGGTAAGAGAAAAGGGGCATCTAAAAAAAATGGAGAGTCATTTGAGGAATATAAAAATGCTCTTGTTGAAGATATAGGAAAAATGCAAATATTAATAGAGGAGAAAACAGGATATAGACCTAATACTTTTACTTATCCATATGGTTTTGCTTCAAAAGAATCAAATCAAATATTGACAGATATGGGGTTTTTGGCAACACTTTCATGTAATTCAGGTATAAATTATTTATCAGGTAACAAGGAAGAATTATATAATTTAAAAAGATTTAATAGAGCAAATGGAGTTTCACAAGAAGACTTTTTTAGACAATTCGAGAAATAAGTGCAAGAAATTATTCTTGAGTATTCTCCAGTTTTTTCATTCCAAAATAAAAGAAGGTTCCTGTTAATAGAAATGCAAAAAAGTCAGCAAAAGGTGCTGCATATAGCAATCCTTCCAATCCCCATACTTTAGGAAATATGATAATTGCAGGTATTAGTAAAATTAATTGTCTTGTTAATGACAAAAACATTGACGTTTTGGGCTTTCCAATTGCCTGAAAGAAATTAGAGGCTACTAATTGAAATCCTACTACTGGAAAAAATAAAAACCATGTTTTAATTGCAGAAGTGCCAAATTTAATTAATTCTGGATCCCTATTAAATAAAGAAATTAATTGTTTTGGAAATAATCTGGTTATTAAAAATCCTATTAATACAATAATAGTACCTGTAATCACAGCATATTTAACTGCTTTTTTAGAACGATTAAATTTTTTTGCACCAAAATTAAAGCTTATGATAGGTTGAGAACCTTGATTCAATCCTACGATAGGCATCATTAATAGAGTTTGTATACTGTTTATTACGCCCATTCCAGATACAGCAATATCTCCTCCATATAAAAATAAGTTTTTATTAAGTGTAGCATTTAATAGACTGCTAGCTAGCTGTAGTGAAAAACTGGGCAAACCAAGAGATGTAATTTTAACAACTAGTTTTGGTTTAAGTTTCATATATTTAAGTTTAAGTTTATTTCTACTATGTTTTCCAATAAAGTATGATATAACCCATATAAACGATAAGAATTGAGATAAAATAGTAGCTAATGCAGCACCTGCCATACCCATATTAAAGACATAAATGAATATTGGATCTAGAATTATATTAGTTCCTGCACCTAAAAACATTGTGTACATAGCCAATTTAGGATTACCATCGGCTCTTATAAAATGATTCATTCCAACACTTACCACATGAAATGGAAATCCTAAAGTTATGATTCTCATATATTCCATGGAGTATGGTAGTACATTTTCACTGGCACCAAAAACTATTAACAAAGGTTTTAATAATGTTACGCTTAGGAGCATATATATAATTCCAGCTATTATTAATGTAATTAAGGTGTTTCCAAGGGTATTTTCAGCTTCTTCATTATTTTTCTTTCCCAAGTTCATTGAGAAAAATGTTGCACCTCCAATACCAAATAATAGACCTATGGACAGAGAAATAATCATAATTGGAAAACCAATGGTTATGCCAGCAATTCCATTAGTCCCCAAAGAAGGATTGTTACCAATATAGATTCTATCTACAATGTTATATAAAGCATTAACCATCATTCCTGCAATAGCTGGAATTGAAAATTTTAATAATAATTTAGATATTTTTTCATGTCCTAGTGGGTTTACATAATCCAAAATGCTTCCTCCAAAAATTAATATAATTATTATACTATATAATAATGTTTTCTTGTAGTATTTTTATATATTTTGAATAAAAAAATATACTTTACTTTTTACATTTATTTTACTATAATATTAGTATATGAAATGCGGGTGTAGCTTAGTGGTAGAGTTCTGGCTTCCCAAGCCAGCTGTGTGGGTTCGATTCCCATCACCCGCTTATTAGAAATCACCCAACAAGAAATCAGAGATTCCTGTTGGGTGAAATTTATATTAATAATCTAGATATTTTGTTTTTATAGTATAACGATAGTTTATGCAATGCTCTTGTACATGCAATATATAAAAGCTTTCTATCATATTCTGTATTATAGTTATTATCATCAGCATCATAAATCATAACTACATCAAATTCTAAACCTTTTGCCATATATATTGGAATAATAATAACCTCATCTATATCATCATTACTTACATTACTAATTAATTTAATTTCAATTTTGTTATTTAACCTAGAATATAATTCACTAGCTTCTTTTTTACTTTTAACTATTATTGCAATTGATTCAAATTTTTGTGATTTAAATTTATTAATACCTTCTATGATTTTGTTATCTAAATCATCAGTATTAATGCCACATATAATTTCAGGGTCTCCTTCATTTCGTTTAAAAAATTCCGTATCAGCACTATTTATTAACAACTTTTGACTAAACGTATTTATTTCATAGGAGCTTCTGTAACTTTTTGTTAAATAAAGTTTGCTGCTTTTTTTCTTATTGAATATTGAAATTATTTCATCATAAATAGATAAATCAGTTTCTCTTTCTACAGATTGATTAATATCACCAACAATAGTAAATCTCGATTCCCTAAAAAGAAGATTAAGTATATTATAATGAATAGGGTAATAGTCTTGTGCTTCATCTACAATAACCTGCTTTATATTACTAAACATATCAAAACCTTCAAATACAATTTTAAAATACATAAGTCCGATTCCATCAGCGTATGGAATATTATATGGATCATTTATATTTTTATTAGTATAGTCAATAATTTCATCAATATTATAGGGTAAGTTTAAACCTTTAGTAATTTTATAGAATAATTTTTTATCTTTAAATAAACTTTTATATAATTCATAAGTGTCATATTCTGTAAATTTTGATAATCTATTCTTTAATGCTATTGATTCTCTCGCTGATAATACTCTTGTAAAAGAAGATGATTCAAAATGATGGGTATTAGATTTACTCACTACTTTTTCGATTTTATTTCTTCTTTCCTTGGTATTTTCACGAACCTTTTCTAATATTCTGCTTTCGATTATTTTTAGTTTTTTGGCTGTAGGCATATTTAGTTTATTGCTTAAAAGCAGTGATTTTAATAAAGTACGATTTTCAATTACTTTTCCGTTATAGTATACATCCTCAAAATGTATTATCTTTCTTTCAAAATATTTAATAAAACGGTTTATAATTTCTATAAAAACCAGCGAACCTTTAAAATCAACATATTCCCTTAAAAATTTTCTTTTTTGTGTTGTGTTAGAACATATTATTTTTTCTAACATATCAGCTTTGCTTTTTAAATATATTTTATCTTCAAACATTTTTGCAAACAAATGCTCAAATGTAATTTCTTCTATTTCTTCTTCTCCTAATTCGGGTAATACGTTTGAAATATATTTTGAAAATATTGTATTAGGCGAAATTATTATTATATTGTTAGATTTTAACTTAATGTTTAACCCTTGGTATAGTAGGAATGCAATTCTATGAAGTGCAACAGATGTTTTTCCGCTTCCGGCTACCCCCTGAACTATAAGGAGTTCATTTTCAAGGTCCCTGATTATGAGGTCTTGTTGTTTCTGTATAGTTTCTACTATTGTTTTCATTTTTGGAGACATATTTTTTGATAAAGCTTCTTTAAGCATTTCGTCTACAATATTAATGCTGCTATCAAAAAAGTATTCCATTTTGCCTTTATGTATTTTGAATTGTCTTTTGAGGGAAATATAACCTCTAATTTCACCTGCTGGAGCCATGTAAGATACAGGACCAATTTCATTTCTGTAATAAATGCTTGATATAGGAGCACGCCAATCATAAACCTTAATATCGTGAGTTTCATCATCCATAAGATTAGAAATGCCTATATATATTTTTTCAGCTTCCTCATATCCATCTTCCTTGAAATCAATCCTAGCAAAATAAGGATTAATTAGCATTTTTTCGTATCTAGCTATTAATTTTGCTGAATCGCTATAACTTAAAGTTTGACCATGCAGGGCACTTAAATATTGATTTGCATCAGTTAATTTATCAAAATCTGCAGAAGAATGAGTTGTATTTTCCCACATTTCTCTACGAGCTGCAATTAATTCGGATTTTTTATTCTCTAGCTTGTTAGTTTCCAATTCTAATTTATAATTTAATAACCCTAATATATCCCTTAAGTAGTTGCTTTCTTCAATGTAATTGTCTTTATAAACATTCATTTTAATCCCCTTATAATATATATTATCCAATATTATTATGTAATTCTTAAAAATATATAATGTTGTATTATATCATAATTAATAAACTAATTAAAGTAAAAAAGAAATATAATTCGTTTTATATATAAATAATAACAGATTCTTGTCAAATTTTAATATAAATAATTAATACTTGACAAAGTAATTTTAATGATATATATTTTAATAAATCAAATATATAAATTATGATGGAAAGCAGTAAATAAGTTATTTGTCATAGAGAGTCAATGGTTGGTGTAAATTGATGCAAATAATTATTGAATCCATTCCGGAGTTTTCAGGGTAATGCCTGAACGTATAAAGCGTTAAATTATTAAGTGATTGTAGTTACTACAATAATTAGGGTGGCACCGCGAGTATCTCTCGTCTCTAAAATTTTAGAGACGAGAGTTTTTTATGTCCTAACCCCATTTTTTGCATCGTAATGAGCAAATAATTTGGTGAACGAGACCGCGAATCCTATCTACATTAAAATAATTAAGAAAAGTAAAAATAAATGATATTTTATAATTAAAAAT
>JAQVWY010000165.1 GCA_028709465.1 Tissierellia bacterium
AATTAAAATCAAAGCAAGGTTTAAAATTGTTTCAAATATAGGAACAGGCAAAGAGGAATCTAAGAAATTAGGAACCTATGGATTTATTCAGGGGGCTAATACTTATATTATTGGCATTATGGATAAGTGTAACAATGATGCTCTTGAATTTGGGTATGTATTTGAAAAGATAATTCTTTTTGCCACTGATTTGGGGATACAAACATGTTGGTTGGGAGGAACATTCAGTAAAGATAGTTTTATGCAGTTAGCAGGTTTGAACGTAAATGAATTTATTGCTATTATATCCCCTGTGGGATATAAAAAGGCAAAAATGAGGGTTTTTGAAGCAGCAATGAGAACAACTATTGGTGCTGATAAAAGAAAGCCATGGAATGAGTTGTTTTTTAATAAGAATATGCAACCTTTGAATAAAAATGAAGTTGGCTAAGAAAAAATCCATTTTAGACTTATATAAAATGAAAGAAAATGGTGAAAAGGCAGTATGGGTTACGGCATATGACTGCTGCTTTGCAGCATATGCGGAAAAAGCCGGCATGGATATGATTTTGGCTGGAGATTCAATGGGAATGATTATTTGATGAAATAGAAAGGGATATTAAGTTTTAAATAATCTCATCGGTTAAGCTATGGGGACACACCTCTAATATAAGGATAGTCTTTGAGGGTAAGAGGAATGTCCCTTATTTGTTAGATCCTTCGCTATCTTTTACGATGACATCACCTATAAAAACCAAACAGGAGGAGTATAATACTCTGTGCTTGAGGGAGTCCTTATATATTCACGCAAAGGAGTGGGAGAAGTAATTCGGTTTAATTTGACATTGTATATAGTTTTAACATCCTCATATATGGGGATGTTAATTATGGTAACATTATAGTATCCGAAAATATCCAAAAGAGCAAAATACCGGTTTAGCGGCCATTCAATTATAGGCAGCTCAATTAAGGGAATTGTACCATCGTCATATGTAGAATACCTGACAACTAATTCTGATACGGCTCTTTCTGCATATTCGCCTGATATAGTCAGTTTAAACAATTCAATATCTACATCAGCAATAGGCATATCGGTCTGAGCATCTGTTACAGTTATTTCTAAAAAACCGGTTTCTTCATTATTGGAATTATTATTCATATTAAATTTATTTATATTTGAGCTTTTGTATTTATCAGGATTTGAATAGTATTTCATTATTAACCTCCATTCATAATAAATGATGCAACTTGCTTTATTATATGTAAAGGTTGTAATTAAGTTATAAATTAAATTCATTATATTTTTATGTCGATAAATTACCTAAAGATTTCTATATAATACATTGACAATTGCCTGGTTAAAACTTATAATTAACTTATAGAACAAATGTTCTATAAAAAGACGCAATCATTAATAGAATAAGAGGGGGTTATTTCAATAAAATTACAACCGATTAATTTTAATTTAGAATTGACTTCCATGTGGTCTTTTCAGAATAGAGGGAATTGGGCAACCCATTCAGGTAGTTATCGAGGCAATTGGTCACCATATGTACCAAGGAATTTAATATTGAGATATAGCGAACAGGATGAGTGGGTCCTAGATCAATTTGCTGGCAGCGGAACAACACTTGTAGAAGCAAAATTGTTAGGTAGAAATTCAATTGGAATAGACATAAATGAAAATTCAATTTTAATAGCTAAAGATAACTTGAATTTTGATTGTGATATGATTAAAAGAAATATTGTTAGATGCGGCGACGCAAGAAGTTTAAAGTGCCTAAAAAATGAGAGCATTGATTTAATATGTACACATCCACCCTATGCTGATATTATAAAATACAGTGTTGATAACATGAATGATATTTCTTTATTTGAGCCAAATAAATTTATTGTTGAAATGAAAAAGGTTGCAGAAGAATCATATAGAGTTCTAAAGACAGGAAAAGTATGTGCTATTATGATGGGGGATATTCGAAGGAACGGAAATATTATACCGTTAGGATTTCAAACAATGGAATGCTTTTTGAATGCCGGATTTAAATCAAAAGAGATTATCATTAAAGAGCAGCATAATTGTAAGTCATCTAAGTATTGGACAAAGAAGTTGTATCCTTTCTTATTATTGGCACACGAATACATATTTGTGTTTGAAAAGTAATTACCAATTGTTATTTAAGCTGAATCAGTTTATAATATTTATAGGATAGAGAAAGATGTGGTGTTGCCATGAGTAAATTTAATATTTCACCATTTGTAAAATGGGCAGGCGGGAAAAGACAATTACTTGAAGAAATAAATAAAAGAATGCCTAAAAATTATAATAGATATTTTGAACCGTTTGTTGGTGGCGGAGCGGTATTGTTTGATATGCAGCCTAAGGATGCCATAATTAATGATATTAACAAGTCTCTTATTAATGCCTACAGACAAATTAAACAGTCGCCAATAGAGCTTATTAAAGCAATTGATGAGTTTGATTGTAAAATACCAGAGGATGGCAAAACCTACTATTATGATATTAGAGAAAAATATAATGATAAATTAATGCAAGATGACTTTGATGTGGAATTGGCCGCAATGTTTATATTTATAAATAAACATTGCTTTAACGGGCTTTATCGTGTAAATGGGAAAGGATTGTTTAACGTTCCATATAATAATAGTAGACAAGCATCATATA